>CAYSBG010000008.1:0-17181 GCA_964429125.1 uncultured Aliiroseovarius sp. | reverse complement strand
TCGTGTGGATCCTGTAAGGCACCGCGGCAATCAGATTGCGCAGGAACTGGGCCGTCCATCGCCTGGCGCTTCCACTTGCTCACCTGATTTGGATGAACCTTGTGCTTGGGCGCAATTTCCTGGGACCAACTCAGACGGTCTTTGCCTTGCCCGACCACCATCGCCGCCGCTTGCGCACATCAAACCCGCCATCTCGGGCATGCACGCATGCCCTGCCAGGCAACAATCGAGCGCGCCATCCAGCAGGAGCTCAAGCGCCGCACCTTCAAGGTCAGGATCTTCCCGACGAGGACTCACAAGAACGCCTCGTCAGCGCCGTGCTGGTCGAAAGCGACGAACGCTGGGCCGTCGAAACAAAGGCCTGAATCAAATGGAAATGCCAGGATGCGTGATCAGACCAAATCCGAATTTACAGACAACAGGTGGCGCAATCTGGACGGCTAGGGTCTTAGGGATTACGGCCATCCAGAAGCAATCCTTTCATAGTTGATGGGTGACTTATACCCCAAATCCGATTGGCGGCGAGATGGGTTGTACCAGCCTTCGAGGAACTCGAAGCAGGGGAATTGTGCCCTCAGCCTTGGTATTGAACTTGCGGTGATCCAGCTATCGACGGCGGTGTAAATGTCAACACGCCCTTGGGAATGGAGGAAATTGTTGAAAACTCACAATCAGAATATGCCTGTCAGCCTCCCAATTGCCAACGCCAGCCCGCCGCCAAGGGCGACAAACCCGAGCGCGCGTATCCCGGCCCGGGCCACCGGACGCGCCGTGCCTTCCGATTGGCGAATAAGTGCGGTTTCGGCTAAGTTGGGAAGTAATGGGCCAAAACGGGCCAAGACCCGTGCAGTTTTTATCAAATCGTTAAGCATAGCGCGTGGGCCCAATGAGGTGCGCACGTAATCCTCAACAACCGGCCGGGCGACTTGCCAGATATTCACATTCTCGTTCAGTGATCGGGCGACGCCCTCAACTACTACCATGGTGCGCTGCAACAAGATGAGTTCGGTACGGGTTTGCATGCCGAATTTCTCGGTTACATCAAACAGGTAGGCAAGTAATTTCCCCATGGAAATGTTGGTGGCGTCCATGCCAAAAATCGGCTCGCCCACCGCGCGCAGGGCGCGTGCAAAATCGTCGATATCCTGGTTTGCCGGAACATAACCGGCTTCAAAATGTACCTCCGCAACGCGGCGATAATCGCGGCGAATGAAACCGTAGAGAATTTCCGCATAAACGCGGCGCGTGTACTCATCCAGCCGCCCCATTATACCAAAATCAATTGCGATAATGTCGCCAGCCAAGGAAAATTTTAAGTTGCCCTGATGCATGTCCGCGTGAAAAAGCCCGTCCCGCAAGGCGTGGCTAAGAAACAGCCGCAACACACGTTCGCTCAGATCAACCTTATTGAGCCCTGCAGCGGTGATTGCATCGAGTTCGTTGGCGGCGATACCTTCGGCCCAATCAAGCGTCATCACTTGACGCCCGGACAAGCTCCATTTTACTTCGGGGACAACGAAACCGGGGTCGTTTTTGGTATTCTCATGAAATTCGGAGGCCGAGGCACATTCGAGCCGTAGGTCCAGTTCGCCCATAACCACGCTTTCAAAATGTGCAACGACGTCGGATGGGCGCAAGCGGCGGGTCGAGGGGAGGAACGTCTCGATTACCTTTGCAGAGAAATGGAAGGCATCCAGATCAGTGCGAAAGGCGCGCTCAATTCCGGGGCGCAACACCTTGACGGCGACTTCTTCACCAGTTTCGCGAATGCGCGCTCTGTGAACCTGGGCAATGGACGCAGCGGCAACCGGCTCGGAAAACTCCGAATAGACTTTATCAACCTCGATGCCCAGTTCCTCGGCGACCATTTCGCGAGCGACGGAAAGAGGGAAAGGAGGCAGTTTGTCTTGCAGATAGGTCAGTTGTTCGGCCAGTTCAGCGCCGACCACATCCGGGCGGGTCGACATGATCTGGCCAAATTTTATGTAAGCCGGGCCCAGTGCCGTCAGCGCGCGGGTCACCGGGGGCAGATCGATGTCGCCTTTTAACCCCAGGAACGAAAACGGCCAACCAATGATGCGTGCGGCAAGGCGCGCGAAAGGTGGTGCATCAACCGCATCGAGCACAACGGACATAGCACCGGTGCGTTGAAAAGTGGCGCCCGTGCGGATAAGCCGCCAGATATTATGTGGCCCGCGCATTTTAGAGTTTCCAGCCGGAATGCAGCGCCGCGACACCCATGGTGAGGTTGCGATATTTGACGTTGTCAAAACCTGCATCGCGAATCATGCTTGCAAAGGTTTCCTGATCGGGAAATTTGCGGATCGACTCGACCAGATACTGATAGCTGTCGGCATCGCCTGCAATCAGTTGGCCCATTTTAGGAATTACGTTGAAAGAATACAGATCGTAAAGCTTCTGCATGCCGGCGTTCGGTAATTGTGAAAACTCCAGCACCATCAGCCGCCCGCCTGGACGCAAAACCCGGTAGGCTTCCGCCAAAGCATCGGCAATCCGGGTGACGTTGCGGATGCCAAAGCTGATTGTGTATACGTCAAATGCGTTGTCGGGAAAGGGCAGGGACATGGCGTCCCCGGCTACCCAGTCAAGGCTGGATGCCAACTGATCTGCCTCGGCACGGGTGCGTCCAGCGATCAGCATGTCTTCGGTCATGTCAAACACAACGGCCCTTGCCCCTGGCGCGCGTTTGAGAAAGCGAAAGGCGATATCGCCAGTTCCGCCGGCAACATCCAGCAACCGCTGCTCCGAACGCGGCGCCAACCAGTCCATCATTGCGTCTTTCCACAACCGATGGATACCCATCGACATGGCGTCGTTCATCACGTCATATTTTGACGCGACCGAAGAGAACACTCCGTGCACCAGCCCGGCCTTTTCCTCCTCGGCGACCGTGCGATAGCCGAAATGGGTGGTCTTTTCGTCAGGTTTTGTCATCTTGGACACCATTCTCGAAGATCTGTCCCCTCATATCCTGCAGGGTTAGGGGGCACAATGGACAAAGGGGGCGCCATGCCTGAACTTCCAGAGGTCGAAACCGTGCGCCGAGGCTTGTTGCCGGTGATGGAGAGTAAGAAAATCGAGCGCGCAGATATTCGGCGTGAAGGGCTGCGCTGGCCGTTCCCCAAAAGCATGAAAGCCAGGTTGGATGGGGCAAGAATCCTGACGCTACACCGACGTTCAAAATACATCCTGGCCGACTTGTCCACAGGCGAAACCCTGCTGATCCATCTTGGTATGTCCGGGCGGTTGCTGATCAGCCGGGGTGAGCATCCTCCTTTGCAAAAACACGACCATGTAGTTCTGTATATGGAGGGCGATGCGCGTGTAGTGTTTAACGACGCGCGCCGGTTTGGCATGATGGACCTCACCGCGACCGATATGGTGCAAGCACATCGCTTACTGGCGCCTATAGGCCCCGAGCCGTTGGGCAATGAATTCCACGAGGCAGGGCTGATCAAGGCACTCAAAGGGAAAGGCACAGCGATCAAGAACGCGTTGCTGGATCAACGAATCGTTGCCGGGCTAGGCAATATCTATGTCTGCGAGGTGCTGTTTCGCGCCAAAATCAACCCAATGACCAAGGCAGGACGCATTGCCGCAGTACGGATAGGGGCATTGGTGCCGATTATCCGTGAGGTGCTGGACGAGGCCATTACCGCAGGGGGCTCATCGCTCAAGGACTACCGACAAGCAGATGGGGAATTGGGTTATTTTCAACATGCTTTCAAGGTGTATGGGCGCGAAGGCGCACCTTGCCCGCGCCCGGGATGTCAGGGTAAAATTTTACGAATCACCCAAGGTGGCCGCTCAACTTTCTACTGTCCGAAATGCCAAAGATGACTTGATCGGTACGGCGGCCGGGCTTACCACTTGGTTTCGATTGCAACAACCGGGCGGGAAACATGGCCTACAAGAATATCATCGTTGAGACGTCAAACCACGTAACGCTGATCCGCCTGAATCGGCCGGATGCGTTGAATGCGCTGAATATGGAATTGCTACGTGAGCTGGGAACGGCATTGGGCGAGGCACAAAAGAACGACAAGGTGCGCGCGATTGTTCTTACCGGCTCGGAAAAAGCTTTTGCTGCGGGCGCCGATATCAAGATGATGGCCGAAAAAAGCTTTGTCGAAGTTTTTACCGATGATCTGTTTACGGATGAGGAAAAGGCGATTCTGAAAACCCGCAAACCGATCATTGCTGCGGTAGCCGGATACGCGTTGGGCGGGGGCTGTGAACTGGCGATGATGTGTGACTTTATAATCGCCGCCGACACAGCCAAATTTGGCCAGCCGGAGGTTAACCTTGGCGTTATGGCCGGCATGGGCGGTACGCAGCGGCTGGCCCGTCTGGTGGGGCGCGCCAAGGCAATGGACATGAACCTTACGGGCCGTTTCATGGATGCCGAAGAGGCCGAGCGTTCCGGACTGGTCAGTCGTGTGGTGCCATTCAAGAAGTTGATGGATGAAGCCATGAGCGCGGCCCAGAAAATAGCCGAGAAAAGCATGATCACGGTTATGGCGATCAAGGAAGCGGTGCATCGCGCCGATGAAGTACCGTTAAGCGAAGGTATGCTGTTTGAGCGCCGGGTGTTCCATGCGCTATTTGCCACCGAAGACCAAAAAGAAGGCATGCGGGCATTTGCCGAAAAACGCGAACCGCAATTTCGCGATAAATAGCCACTGGTGATGAATAGCCAGCGGTAAGGTGGGGAATATTGCCCACCCTGTGCTTTTTAGGGGCTTTCCAATCAAGCGATTCTAACCTATACGGCGCCCATCATGCGTGTGAGGCCCGCTTTGGCCGGATGGTGTCGGTAGTGAACCCGGCCGGGTCTGTCTCGCGCAGCATCGTTTGAAACAGACTTGATCCAAGGAAGAACACACATGGCAAATTCCCCCCAGGCAAAAAAACGCGCCCGTCAGAATGAGCGTAGGTACGCCATCAACAAGGCGCGCCGTTCGCGTATTCGTGGGTTGTTGCGCAAGGTTGAAGAAGCCATCGCATCGGGTGACAAAGCCGCTTCGCAGGCGGCTCTTCGTGCTTGCCAGCCCGAGCTGATGCGTGGAGTGACCAAAGGCATCCTTCACAAGAATACTGTCGCGCGCAAAATGTCGCGGTTGTCGGCTCGCATAAAAGCACTCGGCTGATCCATTCAGACACACGTGAGACGAAAAGGACACGCACAGGCGTGTCCTTTTCGCATCCCGCACCACAAAATCCGCCAAGAAAATCGCAATTGTATAAGTGACCTGAGATTCGTTTTTGCAAAATTTCTGTCAAGCGAGAAGATCGGTTGCAGGGCCCGCAGGACGGTTGCTAGCTTACCCAAGCGATTCACTTCGTGACTTGGGGAAAATGGAATGAGCTCGGTAGAGAAGCCGCGCGTCGGTGAGGTATTGCCGGGCGAAGCGTGGAAAATGCTGTCAGAAGACCCAGGCGCCGTACTGATAGATGTCAGGACGCGCGCTGAGTGGACCTTTGTCGGCATTCCAGAATTGGACGACATGGCAAATCCGTTCCTATTGGTCGAATGGCAGATCTGGCCAGACATGACCGAAAACCCAAAGTTTGTGGAAATGGTGATGGAGCAGCTTTGGGGGCGCGAGCCCCGAATGCTGTTTTTTCTCTGTCGATCTGGCTACCGCTCGCTCAAGGCGGCAGAGGCCATGACGGCGCATTTTCAGGATCTTGGCCAACCAAGTGAATGCGTAAATGTTCTGGGCGGCTTTGAAGGGGACAAGGACGAAGCGCGCCATCGGGGAACGAAAAATGGTTGGAAGGCCGCCGGGCTACCTTGGCGGCAAGGATGAATGACGCGTTGATCTGCTTGTGCCCATGCTGTTTGGGGGCACGAGCGCTTTATTGGTCGGAGAGAAAATGACAAACGAAAAATGGGGACAGGTGCAGAAAGCCTTGCGCAAGGCGTTGGGCACGAGCAATTATTCGAATTGGATCGAACCGCTGGAGTATGTCGAACTCGAGCAGGGCGTCGCGCGCTTTCTTGTACCCACGGATTTTTTGGGTAACTGGGTTGAACGCAATTTTGCCGATAAGATCCTGGCTCAGATGAGCGGGGCTGGCGTCGCGGTTTCCCGGTTGGAATTCACCGTACCTGTCAAGTCCGCTATCCGGCGCGCAGTACCAGAATCCGACACCGGTGCCGCGAGCAAGGCAGAGCCTGTGGCCCTTTTGTCGGGGCAAAAACAACTCCCCGGTGCGCCGTTGGACGAGCGTTTCACTTTTGAAAATTTCGTGGTTGGCAAGCCGAATGAATTGGCCCATGCAGCAGCGCGCCGTGTTGCCGAGGGCGGTCCGGTTGGGTTCAATCCGCTGTTTCTTTATGGTGGTGTTGGGCTGGGCAAGACTCACCTGATGCATGCCATTGCATGGGAGTTGCGCGCCCGGCGTCCGGAGATGCAGGTGCTTTATCTGTCCGCCGAACAATTCATGTACTCGTTCGTGCAGGCCCTGCGTGATCGCCAGATGCTTGACTTCAAACAATTGTTCCGCTCGGTTGATGTGCTGATGGTGGATGATGTGCAATTCATTGCCGGCAAGGATAGCACCCAGGAGGAATTCTTTCATACATTCAATGCGTTGGTCGATCAAAACAAACAGATTATTTTGTCTGCGGATCGCGCACCGGGAGAGATGGCCGGGATTGAGGAACGTATTCGAAGCCGTATGCAAAGCGGCCTGATCGTTGATTTGCATCCTACCGACTATGAACTCCGCCTTGGGGTATTGCAGCAACGTGTTGGCAAGTATCACGCACAATACAAGGGCCTGGTTATGGCGGACGGGGTTCTTGAATTTCTTGCACAGAGGATTTCCGCCAGCATCCGTGTGCTTGAAGGTGCGCTGATGCGTTTGTTTGCCTTCGCTTCGCTTGTTGGCCACGAGATCACGCTGGATCTGACCAAGGATTGTCTTGCCGACACCTTGCGCGCTTCGGATCGAAAAGTGACAGTCGAGGAAATTCAGCGCAAGGTCAGCGAACATTACAACATCCGTCTTTCCGACCTTCTCGGCCCGCGTCGGGTTCGAAATGTTGCACGGCCGCGTCAGGTGGCGATGTATCTGTCCAAGCAATTGACCGCACGCAGCCTGCCCGAGATCGGTCGGCGCTTTGGCAATCGTGATCACACGACAGTCATGCATGGGGTCAAGCGTATCGAAGAGTTGAAAACCACCGACCATCAGATAGCCGAAGATGTGGAAATGCTGCGCCGCGCACTTGAGGCGTAGCCAGCAATAATGCCCAGCCTCCCAGTGTTGGCCCTTGACGCCTGCCCGAAAGCCATGAAAATGCCGAAAAACCTTGTACCGGACGCTGAAACAGGTAATTTCGGCGCCCCGGCACCTGTCAGGAGAGGGTTATGAAATTCAGTATTGAACGGGGCGCATTGCTCAAAGCCGTTAGCCAGGCGCAATCGGTCGTTGAACGGCGCAACACCATTCCGATCTTGGCCAATGTGCTGATCGAGGCAGAAGGCAGCGATGTTTCCATGCGCGCTACGGACCTCGATATCGAAGTGGTCGACAAAGTGCCAGCCATGGTCGAGCGTGCCGGCGCCACTACAGTTTCGGCTGTTACCTTGCATGAGATCGTGCGCAAGCTTCCTGATGGGGCCCAGGTCCTCCTGACGGACGATGGCGCCTCCGGGCGGCTGACGGTAGAGGCAGGGCGCTCGCATTTCTCGTTAGCGACGCTCCCGAAAGAAGACTTCCCGATCATGGCCAGTTCGGAGTATGCGGCGAATTTTGCCATTCCCGCACCAGTCTTGCGGCGGTTATTCGACAAATCGAAATTCGCCATTTCCACCGAGGAGACCCGGTATTATTTGAACGGCGTTTATCTTCATGTTTCTGACGTCGATGGCGGCAAAGTGCTGCGCTGTGTCGCGACGGATGGCCATCGTCTTGCGCGGGTTGATGCGGACCTTCCCGATGGCGCTTCTGACCTGCCGGGTGTCATTGTCCCGCGGAAAACCGTGGGCGAATTGCGTAAATTGCTGGACGACGATGACATGAGTGTCGCAGTATCCGTTTCCGAGACCAAAATCCGCTTTGCCACCCCGGACATTACCCTGACCTCCAAGGTCATTGACGGCACTTTTCCAGATTACACACGGGTTATCCCCTCGGGCAACACCAAGCGCATGGAGGTTGACGCGGCAGAGTTCGCCAAGGCCGTTGACCGGGTCGCCACGGTGTCCTCCGAACGCAGCCGGGCGGTTAAGCTGGCACTCTCCGAGGACAAGCTGATCTTGTCGGTTAATGCGCCGGATGCGGGTGCCGCGGAAGAGGAACTGACCGTCGCCTATGGGGATGATCCAATCGAGATCGGCTTCAACGCCAAGTATCTTTTGGAAATCGCCAGCCAGGTGGATCGGGAGAATGCTGTGTTCATGTTCAATGGCTCGGGCGATCCGGCGTTGATGCGCGAGGGGAATGATACCAGCGCGGTCTATGTGGTCATGCCGATGCGCGTTTGACGTCGCGCGGCATTTTTGGTTTTTATTCCCTCGGCGAGGATTTTCTTGGGAAAAGAAAGGCACAAGCGTGAGTCGGCTTTTCCTTTCTACCCTCGATCTCAGCTATTTTCGCTCACACAAGCGCGCGGAAATTGTGCTCGATGGGGGACCGGTTGCGATCTATGGCCCTAACGGGGCGGGTAAAACAAACATACTGGAAGCAATCAGCCTGTTGTCGCCCGGACGGGGGGTGCGACGGGCCAAAGCCGAAGACATTGCACGCAAACCCGACGCGTTGGGCTGGAAAGTGTGTGCGACGCTGAACTCCTTGGCTCAAGTGCACGATATCGAGACTTGGGCTGAGCCCGGCTTGCCCCGCCAAACCCGCATAAACGATAAAGCCGCTGCACAGGTGGCCTTGGGGCGCATCGGGCGGATCCTTTGGCTGGTGCCGGCCATGGACCGATTATGGCTGGAAGGGGCGGAAGGGCGGCGGCGGTTTCTGGACCGCATCAGCATGTCGTTCGAGCCTTCTCATGCAGATGCCGTTCTGACCTACGACAAGGCCATGCGCGAACGCAACCGCCTGTTGAGAGACCAGGTACGCGACGCGCATTGGTATGAGGCGCTGGAGCAGCAGATGGCGCAGGCAGGCGCGACCGTTTTTGCCAATCGACAGAGAGCGCTTGGCCGTTTGCGCGCGGTGCAGGTGGAGGGGGCGTTTCCGATTGCTGACCTGGCGTTGGTTGAGGCCGAAGGCGGCGCTGACAACCCCGGCGACGTTGCGGCGCTCAGAGAGGTATTTGCGCGTGGACGCGGGCGCGATATGGCCGCGGGGCGCACCTTGGTTGGTCCGCATCGTGCCGATCTGGCCGCCACCTATGCGGCCAAGTCCATGCCGGCGCGCGAGTGTTCCACCGGAGAACAAAAGGCGCTGCTGATCTCACTGATCCTGGCCAACGCGCGAGCCTTGGCTGAGGATTTCGGCGCGCCGCCGATCCTTCTTCTGGATGAAGTTGCCGCGCATCTGGACGCAGATCGGCGCGCTGCCCTCTATCAACAGATTTGTGATCTTGGTGCCCAGGCGTTCATGACTGGCACAGGCGCGGAATTGTTTGAAGCCCTTGAGCGACGGGCCTTGCGCTTGCATGTCGCCGACAAGGCCGGAACATCGCAAATTGAGCCGCAGGAATAGACCAAAACCCCTGCCAATCGCGTGACAAGCCGTGCGAGAAACACTATACCTTGCGGACAAACTGACAGGATCACAGGCATGGCCGAAAACGCGCAAGATCAAAAAGAGTATGGTGCAGAATCCATTAAGGTTCTCAGAGGGTTGGAGGCTGTTCGCAAACGGCCCGGCATGTATATCGGCGACACCGATGATGGCTCGGGCCTGCACCACATGGTCTATGAGGTTGTCGATAATGGTATTGACGAGGCACTGGCGGGCCATGCGGATGCGGTAAAAGTGATTATCCACGCGGATTCCAGTGTTTCGGTAAGTGATAACGGTCGGGGAATTCCGGTGGATATTCACCCGGAGGAGGGAGTTTCTGCAGCCGAAGTAATCATGACCCAGCTACATGCTGGCGGTAAGTTCGACCAAAATTCCTATAAGGTATCTGGCGGCCTGCATGGCGTGGGTGTTTCCGTTGTCAATGCGCTGTCAGAATGGCTTGAGTTGCGCATTTGGCGAAATGGCAAAGAACATGTAGCGCGTTTTGAGCATGGCGACACGGCAGAATCGTTGGAAATTGTTGGCGACGCGAATGGCCGCAAGGGCACCGAGGTGCGTTTTATGGCCTCGACCGAGACTTTCTCGGACTTGAATTTCAACTTCAAGACGTTGGAAAACCGCTTGCGCGAACTGGCTTTCCTGAATTCCGGGGTGCGGATTATCCTGGAAGATCTGCGTCCAGCAGAGCCACTGAAAAGCGAAATGTATTACGACGGCGGCGTGCGGGAGTTTGTGAAGTACCTGGACCGCCATAAAACGCCAATGCTCCCGGACCCGATCTTTTTCGCAGGCGAACGCGACGGAATCACTGTCGAGGTGGCGATGTGGTGGAATGACAGCTACCATGAAACCGTTCTGCCGTTTACAAACAACATTCCGCAACGCGATGGCGGCACCCATTTGGCCGGATTTCGCGGCGCGCTGACCCGTGCAATCAACCTTTATGCCAACTCCTCGGGGCTGGCAAAAAAGGAAAAGGTGAATTTTACCGGCGATGATGCGCGCGAGGGGCTTACCTGTGTCCTTTCGGTCAAAGTGCCGGACCCGAAGTTCAGCTCGCAGACTAAGGACAAGCTGGTCTCGTCTGAGGTGCGTCCCGCGGTCGAGGGATTGCTGAACGAGCGACTTGGCGAATGGTTCGGCGAGAACCCGCAAGAAGCGCGGATGATTGTTGGTAAGATCCTCGAAGCAGCGCATGCGCGCGAAGCGGCCCGTAAGGCACGCGAAATGACCCGCAAGAAAAGCGCCCTGGATGTAGCGAACCTTCCCGGCAAACTGGCTGATTGTCAGGAGAAAAACCCTGAAAAGCGCGAAATTTTCCTGGTCGAGGGGGACTCGGCTGGCGGCTCGGCAAAACAAGGCCGATCACGGCATAACCAGGCAATCTTGCCGCTGCGTGGCAAGATCCTGAATGTCGAGCGTGCTCGCTTCGACCGCATGCTCTCAAGTCAGGAGATTGGCACGCTGGTCACGGCGCTAGGCACCGGCATTGGGCGGGATGAATTTGATATTTCGAAATTGCGCTATCACAAAGTCATCATCATGACGGATGCTGACGTCGACGGCGCGCATATCCGCACCCTGCTGCTGACTTTTTTCTTTCGGCAGATGCCTGAACTGATCGAGGGCGGATACCTGTATATCGCCCAGCCCCCCTTGTTCAAAGTGGCGCGGGGAAAATCGGAAGTGTACCTGAAGGATCAGGCATCTTTGGAAGACCACTTGGTGGCCATGGGGATTGAAGGTGCTGTGTTGCGCCTGGCCGATGGACAAGAGCTTGCCGGTGCTGACCTGGAACGGGTCATCACCGGGGCCAGGGCTTTCAAACGCGTGCTGGACGCGTTTCCGACCCACTATCCGCGCAATATTTTGGAGCAGGCCGCGCTTGCCGGCGCATTTGATGCTGGGGCGGCGGACCAAAACCTGCAGGCGGTGGCTGACAAGGTTGCTACACGGCTTGATATGGTTGCAATGGAATATGAGCAGGGCTGGAATGGTCGCATCACCCAGGACCACGGCATCAGGTTGGCGCGTATTCTGCGCGGGGTTGAAGAAGTGCGTACGTTAGACGGCGCGGTTCTGAGATCGGGCGAAGCGCGGCGACTTGCAAAGGTTTCTGAAGATACGCGGGACGTTTATGCCAGCCCGGCGCATTTTGTGCGCAAAGAGCGGGAGGTACTGGTACATGGGCCGAGCGAGTTGCTGGCAGCAGTTTTGACCGAAGGCGAACGCGGGCTGACATTGCAACGTTACAAGGGGTTGGGCGAGATGAATCCGGACCAATTGTGGGAGACCACGCTGGACCCGGAAGCGCGGACCTTGTTGCAGGTGAAAGTCGACGACCTGGCCGAAGCAGACGATATTTTCACCAAGTTGATGGGCGATGTTGTGGAGCCGCGCCGTGAATTCATCCAGCAGAACGCGCTTCAGGTCGAGAACCTGGATTTCTGAGTATTTCGCTGACTGTCGTTGGTGATCGGGTGGGGGCCAGCCCCCACACCCCCGGAGTATTTTCTGAAAGATGAAGGGTGAGGTATTTTTATGTATGAGCGACAGAGCGATTCTTACAGCGGAACCCAAGAAAGCGAGTTTTTGACCGCAAATGGAGTGCAGCCATGAGTCTGATGCCATTTTATGAAGCTCGCGCACGGACGCTGCAGCGGGTTAGCGTGGTGAATGAGGTCGAATTTGTGGGCTTGGGAAATGCTTTGGGCCGGGTTCTGGCGGAGCCCATAATCGCGCCTTTCAACGTCCCAAATCACGACAATAGTGCAATGGATGGCTATGCGGTGCGCTTTGAGGATCTTCAGGCCGGGGCGGATCTGCGGGTGACTGGCGTGGCGGCGGCGGGTGCGCGAGTCGCTGCAGAAGTGGGGCCGGGCGAGGCGGTGCGGATTTTCACCGGTGCGCCGGTGCCGGCGGGGTGTGATTGTATTGTCATTCAGGAAGTGGTGCAGTTAGAGGGCGACCAGCTGCGAGTTCCGAGCGGGCAAACGCTTTATCAGAACATTCGCCGCGCCGGTCAGGATATTGTCGAGGGGGATGAGGTATTTCCGGCCGGGCGCTGCCTTGGTCCTGCCGAGATTGGCATGCTGACCTCGCTTGGCTTGCCCGAGGTCAAGGTTGTTCGCAAACTGCGGGTCGCGGTGTTGTCGACCGGAAATGAAGTGTTTGAGCCGGGTGAGCTGATCGCGCCCGGACAGCTTTATGATAGCAACCGGGCGACGCTGAAGGCAGCTTTGACCGCTTTGGGAGTCGACGTGATCGACCTGGGAATAGCCCGTGATGTGCGCGAACAGATCGAAGCGGGGCTGCGCCGGGGCGCGCGTGAGGCGGATGTCGTGCTGACGTCCGGAGGGGTGTCGGTGGGGGATTTCGATCTTGTAAAAGATGTGATCACCGAACTGGGCGCGATTGATTTCTGGAAAGTCCGGATGAAACCGGGCAAGCCACAGGCGCACGGGCGGCTGGGCAACGCCGAATTTTTTGGCCTGCCCGGCAATCCGGTTTCGGTTTTGGCAACATATTTGCTGTTGGTGCGTCCGGCATTGCTTAAAATGATGGGGGCTGAGCCGGGCGCGCAAAAAGAAATGTCGTTGCCATATCGCGGCGCGCCAATCAGAAAGCGCCATGACAGGGCGGAATTTGCCCGTGGCAGGGTGCATTTTTCCGGGGCCGAAACCCATGTGACCAGCACCGGCGCACAAGGCTCGGGCATCCTGAGTTCCATGGCGGCGGCAAATTGTTTCATCATGCTGCCAGAGGATCCCGTCCAGGTAAATGACGGCGATCTGGTAACCGTGATTCCGATCGAATATTAGCCTGAGACCATCTGCCCCTTGCGTGGGCTCGGGCAATGCGCTCAATTGCCGGGATATGCGCGCAGGAGGGACCATGCCCAGAAAATTCATCGACTTGTCCGTACCGCTTGAAATCGGAATCGCCTCAGACCCGCCGATCATGGCGCCCGAGATCGAATATATGAGTCATGACCAGACGGCCGAGCAGGTCATGGCCTTTTTCCCGGGACTGAGGCGCGAGGATTTGCCCGGCGGTGAAGGCTGGGCAATCGAGCGGTTGCGGATCGCCACCCACAATGGCACCCATCTCGATGCGCCCTACCATCACCATTCGACCATGAACAGGTCGATAAATGGCGGTGAGCGCGCCCTGACCATCGACGAGGTGCCTCTGGAATGGTGTATGAACCCCGGCGTGAAGCTTGATTTCCGCCACTTTGAAGACGGCTATATTGCCACTGCGGCGGATGTAGAGGCCGAGCTGGAGCGGATCGGCCATGAACTGAAACCCCTGGATATCGTGGTGGTCAACACCTCGGCGGGAGCGGCTTACGGACGCCCGGAATACCTGGTCAAAGGGTGCGGAATGGGGCGCGAGGCGACGCTTTACTTGTTGGAGCGTGGCGTGCGCGTCACTGGCACCGACGCCTGGAGCTGGGACGCGCCATTTCCCTTGACGGCGCAGCAGTATGCGCGTGACGGCGATGCCAGTATTATCTGGGAAGGGCACCGGGCCTCGATGGAAATCGGATATTGCCACATGGAGAAGCTGAGTAATCTGGAGAGCCTGCCCGGACATGGCTTTGAGATTTCGTGTTTTCCGTACAAGATCAAAGGCGCATCTGCCGGGTTTACCCGGGCGGTCGCCATTTTTGAGGAGTGAGCCCGTGCGATTGGGAATGATTGAACGAGACGGACGCAAAAGCGTGGTCGCGGCATTGGATGACGCGCGCCTGCTGGACCTCGACATTGCGGCGAAATTTGCGCGATATGAGACCGATGTGTTCACCGACATGCAAAAGGTCATCGAAGAGGCCGACTATGGGTTGGAGCAGGCCGACTGGTTAATCAAGCGTTCGGAAAAACGCGCGCAATTGTCGATGGACGAGGCGCAGTTCTTGCCCCCCCTGATGCCGGTGCAATTTCGCGATTGCCTGGCATTTGAGCAACATCTCAAAGGGAGCTTTGCCGCCGCAGAGAAGATGACCGGGCAGGCATTTGACATTCCGCCGGTTTGGTATGACCAACCTGTCTACTACAAAGGAAACCGCATGTCGTTTATCGGCCATCAAGCGGACGTGCACTGGCCGGCCTATGCGGAGTTTCTGGATATTGAGCTGGAGTTGGCAGCGGTGATCGGCAAAAAGGGCAAGGATATTTCCCGCGCTGACGCGCCGGGGTATATTTTTGGCTATACGATCCTCAACGACATCTCGGCGCGTGACGCGCAAATGGCGGAAATGCCTGGCCAATTGGGTCCGGCAAAAGGCAAGGATTTTGACACGGGCAATATCCTTGGCCCGTTCATCGTCACCGCCGATGAGGTGCCCCACCCGGTGGCGCTTAAGATGGAAGCCCGGGTCAATGGGGAGTGTTGGGGTGGCGGCACCTCTGCCGATATGCACCACGATTTTGCTGATATCATTGCCCATATATCTGCCTCGGAAACGTTATGGCCTGGCGAAGTTATCGGCTCGGGCACGGTCGGGACCGGATGTGGGCTTGAAACAGGGCGGCAACTCAAACCCGGTGACCGGTTTGAGCTCGAGATCGAAAAGATTGGCACTCTGAGCAACCGGATAACGCGGGGTTAGTGCGCATTTCAAACCTCAATGATTGTATGCCTAATTGTATTGCCCTAGCCTGCGGGTATGACAACAGCTCTTTACACCCACCCCGCCTGCCTTGCGCATGTGAACCCGCCTGGACACCCAGAGCAGATCGCCCGGCTTGAGGCGATTGCTGATGCATTGGCGGCTCCGGCCTTTGCCGCGCTGGACCGTCGCGAGGCTCCGATTTGCGCGCCTGACGCCCTGCTTTTGGCGCATCCGACCAGCCATATTGCAGCCGTGAATTCTGCGGTGCCGAGTCAGGGCTTCGCCATGCTTGACGCCGACACCTCTTTGTCTCCAGGCAGCCTCGAAGCGGCACAGCGTGCGGTGGGCGGCGCTTGCGCAGCGGTTGATGCGGTGCTGTCCGGGGGTGTAAGAAATGCCTTTGTCGCAACGCGGCCCCCGGGTCACCACGCAGAAAAAATCCGCCCAATGGGGTTCTGCCTTTACTCAAACGTTGCCATTGCCGCATTGCATGCGATTGAAAACGGGGGAATTTCCCGGGTTGCGGTGCTGGATTTTGATGTCCACCACGGTAACGGCACCCAAGATGTCCTTTGGGACGAGCCGCGCGCGCGGTTTGTGTCTTCCCACCAAATGCCGCTTTATCCTGGGAGCGGCGCGGCGCTTGAAACCGGCGCGCATGGCACGATCCTGAACATGCCACTGGCAGAGGGAACCGGCGGTCGTGAAATGCGCGTGGCCTGGGAAAATGCGTTAACCGGAATTCAGGCCTTCACCCCTGAGTTGATATTGATTTCGGCAGGCTTTGACGCCCATGCAAGTGACCCCTTGGGTGGTCTAAACTGGCAGACCAAGGATTATGCCTGGCTCACCGGTGCGATTTGTGATCTAGCGGCTAAAACCTGCGCTGGTCGGGTGGTTTCTTGCCTCGAAGGAGGCTATGATCTGGACGCGCTGGCTGAAAGCACAGCCGCGCATGTCACTGTTTTGATGGAGCATGGCGCATGAGCGACAAGCCGGTAAACGAGATGAGTTTTGAGGAAGCCATGGGCGCGCTTGAGCAGGTGGTCAGCCAGCTTGAGCGCGGCGACGTGGCGCTTGAAGAGTCGATTCGCTTGTATGAGCGCGGCGCCGATCTAAAGAAACGCTGTGAGGCCAAGCTCAAGCAAGCCGAGGAAAAGGTCGCCGCAATCACGCTGGATGAAAACGGCACTCCAACTGGCGCGCGCGCGGCGGAAGGCCTGTAAGCGATGTTTCTTGAACGGCTGGCCAAGGATGCCAGTGTGGTGCGTGCCCATTTAACAAGTGCGATTCCAGGCGAAGACACGCTGGCCCAAGCCATGCGTCACGCGGTGGCGGGCGGCAAGGGGCTGCGGGGGTTTCTGGTTCTGGAGAGCGCACGGCTATTTGGCTTTGACGTAGACAAGGCGCTGCCAGCCGCAGCAGCGGTCGAGGCGGTGCATGGCTACTCGCTGGTGCATGATGACCTGCCGGCCATGGACGATGATGACCTGCGCCGAGGCCAGCCAACCCTGCATGTGAAATGGGACGAGGCAACGGCTATTCTTGCCGGCGACGCCCTGCAAACCCTGGCTTTTGAGCTCTTGTGCGATCCTCTATTGGGCGCGGCGCGCATGGCGCTGGTTCAAAGCCTTGCGGTCGCCGCGGGCGCGCAGGGCATGGTTGGCGGGCAGATGATGGATATCGCGGCAGAGACCGCGCATACCCCGCTGAACCTTGAACAGATTACGCGGCTTCAAGCCGGTAAAACCGGCGCGTTGATCCGATGGTCGGCCGAGGCAGGCGCCCGATTGGCCGGTGCAGATCATGCGCCGATGACCACT
>CAYSBG010000007.1:0-17264 GCA_964429125.1 uncultured Aliiroseovarius sp. | reverse complement strand
CCCAGCCTTAGACAGAATTCGTCATCTTCGGCGGCAATGACCTGCGGGTTATAGCCGCCGGCCTGGATATAGGCCTGACTGCGCACAACCATGTCGCCGCCACAGGTTTTGATGTCTCCGGCTGGGCGATGCCACTCGAAATCGCATAGCGCATTATAGATCGAAGCGCCCGGATATGCCTCCTCGCGCCAGCCAGTCACCAGTCCCAGATCCGGTTCTTGGCTCAACGCATCCATGCTGGCCTCGGTAAAGCCGGGCAGAATTTCGCAGTCGCCGTCGACGAAAAAAACATAGTCGGTCAGGCCCAGTTTCTGTAGCGCCTCAAATCCTTCCTTGCGGGCGCGCGCGGCGGTAAACGGGCTTTGCGGCGATAGCTCGACCACGTGCGCCCCGGCCTCCAGCGCCGCCGCAACCGAACCATCTTGCGAGCCGCTGTCGACATAGATCAGTGGGCTGACTCCGGCCAGCGAGGCCAGGCAGCGTTCCAGGCGTGCGCCCTCATTTCGACCAATGGCAATTACTGCAAGGTTCATTGCCTGCCCTCCAGCAAAGTCGCCAATCGGGCGGCTTCTTGACGGGAGTCAAAATCCCTTGCCACCTTCGCCGCCCCGATTTTACCCATGGCCTGGCCGCGCGTTGCATCGCCAAGCAGAACGTCCAGCGCCTTGGCAAGTGCGTCGATGTCACCCGGCGGGACGATCAGACCGGAGGATCCGTGCTCGACCAACTCGCCAACCCCGCCCACCGCGGTTGCAACCACCGGAAGCCGTGCGGCCATGGCCTCCATCAAAACCACCGGCACGCCCTCGGCAAACGAGGGCAGGACAAACAGGTCATGTTCCGCCAAAGCCGCGGCCACGTCGTCCTGCGATTGAAAGCCAAGGAAAGAGGTGACATCGCGCAAACCCATGGCGCGCGCCTGTTCTTCCAGGGCTTTGCGCTCTGGCCCATCCCCGATCAGGGTGAGGTGCAGGCCGGGATGCTTTTCCAGCACCTTCTGGAGCGCGGCAAACAGCACAGGAACACCCTTCACTGCGGCCAGCCGACCAACGAATAACAAACGTTTCCTAGATGTGCGATTGGTCGGTTTGTAGCGCGCTGGGTCAACCCCGCAATGGATGATTTTCAGCTTGTCCCATTGTGCCTCGGGACAAAGCAGCATCGCCTGTGCGCGGGCGAAATTCGAGATGCAGGCAACGAAAGACGCGCGGGAAATCTTTTCATCCAGTCGCCAATAGCCTGGGGCCGTGAATATTCCCGGCCCGTGCAGGGTAAAGCTGAACGGAATTTCCGCCATATGCGCCGCCAACATCGCAACAGAGCCAGCCGCCTCGGCAATATGATTGTGCAGATGTCGTGCATCAAGGCGGCGCAAATGGGCGGCCAGCACTCCCGCCTCGGCGAAATAGAACGCCTGCCAAAGCGCGCCCTTCAGCCCCGGTGGTGCGGTGCGATACGCAAGCGTCATTGCGCCCAGGTACCGGTGCGGTGTCCGTAGAAAGGCCCCAAAATGCGCTGTAAAAAGCTGTAGCGGTTTTTTCGCCGCTTCCAGAACATGAAAGGTCCGCGCCGCTTCTTCCTGCTGTTCCGGCCCGACCAGATGCTCGACCCCGGTGCGGCGGATCGAACAGGTGGCAATTACCAGCCCTTGGGCGCGCAAGGCCGCCACTTCGCGCTGAATGAACGTGTCCGTTGCGCGGGGGTATTCGCCGGTCAGATAGGCAATCGGCCGGGTCATTGATGGCCCTCCCAGCCGCGAGGTACCCAGCCCAAAGCCGCCTTGGCGCGGACATTTGGATAGGTGCGTCGGGCAAAGCGATAACGCAATGTGGCCGGGCGTAACAGGCCCGGAACCGGCAAGCGTAGCGCTTGGGAAAGCGTCGCAAAAGGGAGCAGGGCGTGCCATGGGCATGGAATGATCACGGGCGAGGATTGTCGGATTTGTGTAAGATATTCGCGAGAAATCGGTAAGTTATCGCCAATTATATTGAGAATATCCAGGCTTGGGGCTGCTTCGGCAGCCAGCACCAGCGCTTCTGCAGCGTCCGCAACCCCCACCAGGGGCAATGTACCTGCCCCGCCAAGGGATAGGAAAAACGGGCCAAGTTCAAGCCCCAGATGAGCGTTCCATTCGCGTCCCGCGCCGGTCAGCGCACCAATGCGCAGGATCGTTGTGGGGTTTTGCGGATGCGCACGGACAATCTGTTCCTGTGCCAGTTTGGCCCGCGCATAGGCGTCGCGCTGTTCGGGGGCGGGCTCAAGCGGGCTGGTCTCGTCAATGATCCCGGCACGGCCTTGATAGACCGCCATGGACCCGGCCAGGATCACCGGCATCCCGGCAGGCAAGGCTGCGTAAAGCGCACGGGTGGCCGCAAGCGTGTCGCGCTCGTGGAGTGCATCGTCCCCGGTGATGCTGGCCGCGAGGTGCAAGACGACGTCACCACCGGCCAATTTTTTGCCAAGCCCCTCGTCTTTGGCAAGGTCGCATGTCACCTCCCTGACCTTTTCGGGCAGGTTGCCTGGCCGGCGTACAACGGCGTGTACCTTGTGGCCACGCGCCAAGGCCGCGGTTATTACGGCCCGGCCCAAAAAGCCGCCAGCCCCGGTAACGATCAAGGTTAGTGCGCCCATGGCATTGGCTCCATCGGGGCGCAAGTCGTGGTCATTTCATGCACGCCCGGGCGCGCAACTGCCAGCGTTACCTCGGTCATGTGCAGCGCATAGTCGCCGGCCAATCTGGGCATATGGCCAGCCGCCAAGGCCTCCAGCATTTCGACCGGGCCAAGGGCAAAATTCATTGCCGCCGCGCCAAAGCGTTTAACCTTTGGATGGGTGGCACCGTGTAAGCGAACACGCCTACCCAAAGGATGCTCCATCAAGCGCCGACGCAGGGTGAAACGCCGATGAAAACGGACCGGGGCGGCATTGTCCCAGGCCTGAGGCATTTTCAACACACCTTTTTCCGTCACGACCAGCAGCCCATGGTTGTGTGGCGCCGCGATAGAAGTGGTCAGCCGCGCCACTTGTCCGGCGTCAAATTGCAAAACGGCGACTGATAAATCCGCAGCCTCGCCCGCCCCGGTCACATTCGCGACAGAGGTTGTGACACGTACCACCGGGCCAAAATGGGCGATCAGCCAGGACAGGTAATATCCCGCGTGCTCCAGCGTACAGCCAGTGGCATATTCGTCTTTCGCCGGCCACGGAGCGCCGCTTTCGCTGACCCAGGAGGCGGTGGGCGCCTGCGGGATGAAGCCGTCATCCAGCTCTGCATATATCAACAAGGGCGCGCCATATGCGCCGCTGCGAAGGGCACGGCCCAAAGTCTGAGCCGCTTCGCCCAGCACCGACGAGGGGGCCGTGGCGAGGTGTAGACCGGCATCTGCAGCCTGATCGGCCAAGGTGCGTGCCTCGGCAAAATCAAGCACCATCGGTTTTTCGCTGAACACATGATGCCCGGCGCCAAGAATGGCCTGGCTGACTGTGAAGTGCTCGGACGGATTGGTCAGGTTAAGCACCAACGTGCCTTCAGGCAAGGCCGCTAATAGCGCGCACAGATTGTCAAATGCGTCGACCTGCCAATACCGGGAAAATGCCGCCAGCCTGGCAGCGTCGCGATCATATATCCCGACAATATCTATGTCCCGGTAGAGCGCAAAGGAACGCATGTAGAGGTCGGCGACAAAGCCGCCACCGATCAGCGCAATCTGCCTCATGCCCTCCCTCCCTTGCATTGCCGATAACCTCGCAAACCCGAACCTCTGCCACCTGTTTTCGCACCTGCCTTTCAGATCGCACAGGAAAATGTCAATATTTCGACGTAAAACGCCCTAATTGCTCCGGCATGGCAGGGCCCAAGGGAAACGGGGAGGCAAAGGTGCGATTCAGCTTTGATGCAACAGAGATTGCGGTCAACATCCCGACCCGCGCAGCGCTCGAACAAGCGGTGCGGGGCCGGCTTGTACTGCGACAGGGATTTGCCATAGCGACAATCAACCTCGATCACCTGGACAAGCTCAAACATGACACCAGTTTTCGCACGGCTTATGCAGCGCAGGATTTCGTTGTTGCCGATGGAAACCCCATCGTCTGGCTGTCGCGCCTTGCAAGGCGGCCGGTGGAATTGGTGCCGGGCGCGGACCTGGTGGTGCCTTTGGCCAAATGGGCCCGGGATGCGGGGGTGAAAATTGCGCTGGTTGGATCGACCGAGGCTGCGTTGCGCGCGGCACGTCAACAGCTGTGTGCATTGGTCGAAGGACTGGAAATTTGCGCAGAGATCGCCCCGGAAATGGGCTTTGATCCGGAGGGGAGGGTTGCGGACGAGGTCTTCTCGACCCTGAAGGAATGCGACGCGGGTCTGGTATTCGTGGCTCTTGGCGCGCCCAAACAAGAGATGTTTGCCGCCCGTGGGCGCACGATCTTGCCGTCTGTGGGCTTTGCGTCGATCGGCGCCGGGCTCGATTTCCTTGCCGGCACCCAGAACCGGGCTCCACGCTGGGTGCGCAGATTTGCGATGGAATGGCTGTGGCGTGCGATCAATAGCCCAATGCGCCTGGGGCGACGCTATGCCCGCAGCCTCATGGCGCTACCCGGCCACGCTATGCGCGCGCTACGTCTGCGATTTGCCGGTTAGCGCAATGCTGCCAGTTCAAGCACCGCATCCAGGTTCAGCCATAGCGCCAACGCCGCGCCTGCCAGCCCCAAAGCCGTGAACACCAGATCATGCAGCGGGTCCCAGGCTCCGACCCGGCGTGCCAGCCAGACCGTTACCGGATAAACCGCCACCCGCGCCAAACCCTGGCCAAGGATCGCGCCAAAAAGCCCAGCCATCTGCAACCCGACGAGCAACCCGGTGATCATGAAAACCGCCCGCGCCAGGGTGAGCACAAAAAACCGACGCGAATCGCCCGCCGCCAATGTCGCCTGATCATAGGTTAGCTGAATAATCGTCGGGATCTGCATCAACGCAAGAAGCACCACGACCGCGCCGGCCGCATGATAACGCGGATCGTAAAGCACGCCGACAAACCAGACGCCAAGCGCGGAGAACAGCGTTACCAGCACAATCAGTGCCCCGGTCATTGGCATGCGCATACGTCGCAGGCTCAGATAGTTTTCCCGGCTTTGGTCCGGCGGACATTCGCGATAAATCGGGATGACAATCTTCTGGTTTACCATGCTGCCCAGCATCAGTGGGAAAGAGGCCAGAAAGAAGCCGATATTGTAAATACCAAACGCCCTGAGATCGAGGTATTTACCCAGCACAATCTTGTCGCTCTGGGAAAAGGCAAAGCCACAAACCGTTGACAGGAATATCCATTTTCCGAAATGGATCAACTCGTGGCGTGCGGCAGGTTCCCATCGGAAATGGTTTTTGATGCCTGACAAAAATGCCCGGTAAAACCACAGTTGAACCAAGCCGGAAATCACACCGGAAATAACCAGCGCCCAGGCCGAGCGCAGCCACCAGGCAAACAAAATGGCAATCAAAACACCAATAACCTGTGTGGCAATGTCGATGGCCGTCAGCCTGCCCAATTTCATATGCCGATGCGCGCTTTCCAGCTTGGTCGGGTTGAAGCCGTCGATCATCAGGGTCAGGCCGGCTACGGGCAACAAATAGGTCAACTGTGCTTCGCCATAAAACCGTGCGGCCGGCCAGGCCAGAAGGCTGGCAACCAGAAACAGGCTAACACCGCGGATCACCTGAATGGTCCAGGCGGTATTCAGGAAATCTTCCTCGTCGCCCCGTTTGCTTTGCATGATTGACGGCCCGATACCTACATCGGAAAATTGCCCCAATCCCAGCAACACTACCGACACAAGCGCCATCATGCCAAAGGCTTCGGGAAATAGCAGGCGGGTGAGGATCAGGTTGGTGGCAAGCCGGATCACCTGGCTGGCGCCAAACCCGGCCACGGTCAGCGCCGAAGAACGCACGGCGCGCGCGATCAGGCTGTTGCCCTGGGTGATGCGCGCAAGCAGGCTCACCGCCCCCGGCTCCAACCTGTATCGCGGGCACCGCGTGCCAGCAGGCCAATAGCGCCATAAACGGCAAAGCCGAATGGATCGCGCAGCGCCATTTTCAACATTTGGATGCTCCCAAGGACAGGCTTGTCATCATTTGCGGCAAGCGACGGAAATTTCGCAGAAATTTCGTGCACACCAGCATTCTGACGCCGCCGCACCCGCAGCAGCGCGGTCCAGCCTTCGACCACCGGCCAATCATAGGTTGCCGAGACTGACACGCGTTCAGAGGGCGAAAAACTCAAGCGTACAAAGGTGTCGTCCGCGATAATGTCGGGAAACACGCCCCAGCGCATCCGTCCAGCAGGGTTCACCGCAAACAGCCCGCAGCCCGGCACGCCTTGTGTCATGAATGGCACCTGGCGATAGATCCGCGCATAAGCGCGGCTGACCAGGGAGGCCGGTTGTGGGATTTGAACAATTCCACTGGCATATAACGGGGTTTCCTTGTCCAGAATGTCGAAAATCTGCTTGAGCAGATCGGGGCTGACCACCACGTCGGCGTCCAGATACACCCGCGCGCCCTCGCTTGCCAAGGCATCGCCTGCGTTCAGGGCTCCGGGTTTGTGGCCCCGTTCCAGCGTCTCGACCAGCAATTCCCAGCCGCGCTTTTCGGCGCGCTCGGCAAAGCCCCGCGCAACCGCTGCGGTGTCGTCCTGGCAGCCATTGGCGACTACGATGACCCGCGCCCTGGGCACGCCTCGGCTGGCCAACAGGGCGGCGAGGCACGCGCCAATCAGCGCTGACTCGTTACTTGCGGGGATGATAATGTTCACCTTACCTGCCATATTCCTGACACTCTGCTCCCTTACGCCTATAAAGCAGCAAAACCCTTAACGCCACGAAAACCGCCATGCAGAAACCCATGAAACTTGGCTACCTCGTCCCGCAATTCCCGGGCCAGACACATATCTTCTTCTGGCGCGAAGTGGCCGCGCTTGAGGCGATGGGGGTTGAAGTACACCTGTTTTCTACCCGACCCCCGCCCAAGGGGCTGATCGCGCATGACTGGTCGCGAACGGCAATTGCGCGCACCACCTATCTGGGCGTGCCCGGCCCGGTGGACGCTACGTTGGGTCTTTTGCAGGTACCGCGCCTGACCACCGCTGACGAACGTGCGGGAATTGGTCGGGATGTTGCGCTTTCGGCGCCGGCTGCGCAGCGGCTGAAACGCGAAGCCACGCGTAGGGGTATCAACCACGTTCACGTGCATTCCTGTGGCCGTGCTGCCTTGGTCGCAGCACTCGCCCGACGTATGGGCGGGCCTGGATACAGCCTTACCCTGCATGGCCCGCTTTCCGACTACGGACCCGGGCAAAGGCTGAAATGGCAAGGCGCGGGTTTTGGCACGGTGATTACCGAAAAGCTGCTGGGCGAATTGCGCGACGCACTGGGTGATAGCCTGCCCGCGCGCCTTCCGGTCCGGCCGATGGGGGTGGATACCGAGGTACTGAAGCGCGATGCACCCTATGTCCCCTGCGCGCCGGGCGCGCCGCTCAGGCTGTTTTCCTGCGCCCGCCTCAACGTGGTCAAAGGGCATCAGGATCTGATGCAGGCGGTGCGCCTGCTGCTGGATCAGGGGGTGGAGGTGCAACTGGACATCGCTGGCGAGGATGACGATGGCGGGTCGGGTTTCCATGGGGAACTCCAGGCGCAGCTGGAGGCGTTGAAGCTGCAAGACCACGTCCGCCTGCTTGGCGCTATCGACGCGGATGCGGTGCGCGCGCATTTGTTCAAGGCACATATCTTTGTTTTGGCTTCTTGGCACGAGCCGCTGGGCGTGGCCTATATGGAGGCGATGAGCTGCGAGGTGCCGACCATAGGCACCGATGCGGGGGGGGTGCCAGAGCTGATCCGCGACCAGATTGATGCCATTCTGGTGCCGCCCAAAGCGCCCGAAGAGCTGGCAGGTGCGATTCGCCAGATTGCCGAAGACCCGGCGCTGGCGCGGCGCTTGTCAGGCGCCGGACGGGCCCGCATTGTCAGCGGCTTTCGCGCCTCTTTGGGGGCCGAGACACTGGTGAAAGAAATCACCAGGTTGACACTTGATACTTAAGCCACGGAAATGGTTGATAAGTTGCTGAATAGCCTGCGGTTCTGTGAACCGTTTGCCCAGGTAAATCTTCACCTCAGGGCAAGCTGTTCATGTCGATTAATTCCCCCGGCGCCCCGGTGAATTGCAGCATTTCAACTGCAAAAATCGTGAGGATGCCTTCCGGTCCCCGGGCCCGCACTTGCCCATCCTGTTTGGAGAAGGCATAGTCTTCAGGCTTTCCGCCAAGGATGGCGATGTCAAAGCCAAGCCCGCCGTTCAGGTGATCGCCGCCACCATTGCTAACCAGAATATCATCGCCCGGCCCGGCGATCAGCGTGTCGATTTCCGGCGTGCCCTGCAGCACGTCCGCGCCCTTGCCGCCAATAGCCAGAATGCCGTGTTGAAACGTGCCCGCTGCGCGATCTTCCCACCCCGCGCCGGCACCATTGTATTCGGTCAGAACCCGCCAGCGTGGATTGGTGTCGCCAAGCCAGCGCTGTGCGCCCCAGGCCCCGTATTTGGTCGGCCGCGCGACGTCGACAAAAGCATTGAACAGCGTGCCGCCAACACCGCGCCAGCCGGACAAAAGCTCGTCATAAAGCACTGCCATTTCGTCAGAATAATTCAGCCTGATAAAGAATGCTTCCATTGCCTGGTCGTCCTGTTGAGGACCTAGCCCAACCACATGGGTGCCGCCTTCATACATGATCAGTTCCAGCCCGTATTGGGCGGCGACCTTGGCGTGATGGGGGTAGTATTCGTCGAGCAGTTCCGCCAGAGAACCCTCGCGCAGGGCACGGGCGGCTTCGGCCTCGCCGGCCGCCGGGTCCATCGCAATCCAGCCGCGCACGGTGTCGGCCATCTCGTCCATGCCCAGCTCCAGACCGAAATACCCAGATACCGCATACGCATCAAAGCTCTCGCCCGGCGCCGGGGCATTTGGGTTTTCGTTCCGCCACAGAGGGGCCTCAAAGAACGCTTCTTCAAGCCCCGGCCAGCCGGTATGTACCGCCGCGACACGTTTCAGGCGCGCCGCACCGTCATCTCCGTAAACATCGGCCCAGATACCCATCACCTGTGCCGCGCGCATGCCGACAAACTGCATCCATCCTTCGCCCTTGGCCGCATCCCCCCAAAGGGTTTGTGCCTGGGTCTCGGCCCAGAGGGTTTGTTCAAACAAGAAGTTCCATACTTCGTTGGAATATTCCACATAGGCCACCAGACGCGGGTCAAGATTGTCGCGCACATATTCCGCGAACTGACGCACATATTCGTCATCGGCCATATGTGGCATGGAAAACCATGGGTCGGCGCCGATTTCATTGGCCAGTTGCACCATGATTTCCACCGGCACGCCCTTGGTGGCCCAGCTGGCATCGCTCGTTTTGGGCCGGTCCTCCCAGGTGACAACCGGGGAATTGTTGGTCTGCATCCAGTCCATGAACCGCACCCCGCGCAGGTTGCCAATCACCGCCAGCCAATCAGGGTTGAACACCGCGCCGGCCTGGTAAAGCGGGATCTGTGCCTCGCGCACCACTACAATGTCGCGGATGAAATCGCCGGTGCCTTCGGGGTCGGTCTCCATGATGGCAATGCCAACGCCGCCATCGCCCGGGGTAAAGGAAAACCATGCTTCGTGATTGCCGATTGAGACCTTGCGTACCCTGCCCAACACCCGAAGCGTGCCTGCACCTTTCCACGTCACCCGATAACGGCTGGCCAGTTCGGCCTCGGTTTCCGGTGGTTGATCGGTAAGGATCAGAGCCTCTAGGTGGGTGGCGCCTTCGGGCAGGGCGGTGGGCCAGCCTTCGGGGCTGAGCAGGCCCAGGGTTTGCAGGTCGTCCTGCCGCCAAGAGCCCCACTCGCCCTCGCGATGGCCAATCCAGCCGCGTGCGGAGCGAAAGACATTGACGAACGGGTGCTGCACCGACCAATCCGACAGCCCGTTCAGCCCCATGGCCAACGCGGGATCGGCCAGCCCGGTATCAAGGTTCTGGGTGAGGCCGGCAAAGCGGATCGGGCGGGGGACCGGCAATATGCGAGGCGCCGGCGGGGGGGTGTCGGCGGTGGTTTCAGCCTGGTTGGTGGGTTCTGCCTGCGGTGGCTCTGCGCCGGTGACCAATTGCAGAATCTGTTGGGCAAGCGCGGGATAAGCCTCGCGCAGCACCGGGTGGATGGTGTCGGGAAGGCGCAGGTTGTCGGGCGGTGGCGCGTCATACAAGGCGGTGTAGGCGACCATTGCCGCCAACAGGTAAAGATTTGCCGTGCCGTGCGGGGCGTTGTCGGTATACAGTGCCTCGGCCGGGAGGGCGGCCAGCGGGCCATCGCCAAGCAAGTCGGCAAGGACCCGGGCCACGGGGGCAAGGGTAATGCGTGCATCCGGGCGCGCTTGTTTCAATTGGGCCAGCCAACTGGAATACCATTCGGTATAGTCGCCTTTGTTAAAGGCATGATATTTGGCCAAAGCATCGCCATCGGGGGGAAAATCCTCGGCAAAGGGGGCCATGTCCGCCCAGCCCTGGTAGAGTACGATGCGCGTGCGTGGCGAGTTTTCCTGTAGCCAGTCGATAAGCGCAAGCGTGGTGGAAAGCGGCGTGGCGCCTTCGCCCTTGCCGTCTTCAAAGCTCTGATCCGGGCTGCGATATTGAATGAAATTGGCCGGGGTGATCAGCGCATGGGTGAATTGCGCCTCGCCAAAGCTGCGCCGCGCCGGAATCCAGGCGCCCCGCACGCCGCGAAACGACCAACTCGGCTCTGGCGGCAGGGTGCCTGCGAAATCCTTGAGAAAGCCGAATTGCCCATTCATCGAGAATAGCTTGCCATCGCTCCTGGCCATGCGCGCCAGCCAGACCGCGACGTTGGTATCAGGGGCCTCGGACGGGAAGTTGACCAGCGAATTGCCGAACACATACAGGCGTACCCGGTGGTCCTGTGCCAGTGCAGGCGTGCCGGCCAGAGAGAGAGCGATCAAGAGGGACAGAAACAAATTGCGCATAAGAGACCTGACGTTGGGGACGCCGCCAGTTTGGCCTTTTCACGGTGCGATTCCCAGCAAATTCGGTTCGCCGGGGCCGGATGGAGGGCATATCGCTCACCCTACCACAGGTCTGGTTGCCTTCCGCCGTGCAAAACCCAGGCATAAACGCGGGCAATTTGCGCCGCCTTGGCCTGCCAGGTGAAATGTCGCATTACATGGGTGCGTCCGGCGGCGCCGGTTCTGGCCAACAGGTCCGCGGCGCCAGCCAGACGTTCCAATTCGCCCCGCATCGCAGAAATGATCCCGGCGCGATCGGCCAGCGGGATCTTGAAGCCAAGCTCGTCCCCAACCAACTCCCCGGGTCCGGCATAGTCAACCACCAAGGGCGGCACCGCCAATGCCATCGCTTCGAGCACGACCCCACCGCCGAACTCGCGCACGCTGGGAAGGGCCAGGAGGGTGGCGTCCGCCAACAGGTTCTGCACATCCTCATGTGCGCACCATCCGTGAAATGTCAGACCGGGCGCCGTGGTCTGACGCAAGGTCTCAAGCATTGGCCCATCGCCGATCATATCCAATGTGGCGCGCCCGTCGGCAAGCAGGGGCAGGGCCGCCTCAAGCAGCATATCCGGCCCTTTGTAGGGCACCATCCGGCCGATAAAGGCGATGCGCAAGGGGCCTGGCGGATGGGGGGCGACCCGGCTGAAACGATCCGGGTCGATGGCATTTTCCGGCAGCCAAAGGACCTTTTCCTGAAAGGCTGCGGGTATCTCGCGGGCAGTGTGGCGCGATCCGGCGAGGATCGCGCTGGCGGCCTTGAGCGTGGCGCGACGGCCGGGCAGGGCCTTGTAGGCGCTCCGCAGAGGGGCGAGGAACTCCTTCTCGGCCCGCATTTCGGCCCGAAAGGCGGCGGGCCAGGGGACGCCACCGTTCAATGGTCCCAGCACAAAAGGCACCCCGGCAGCGGCGCATTTGGCGGCGATCGGGCTGGCGATGGTTGGCGACAGGGGCGTGATTCTATGCACGATGTCCCATTCTCCGGCACGTATCCCGGCCCCAAATCGTCGCCATACACGCCGTTCAAAGGCCGGGTAAGCGGCGGCCGACACCGCCTGCAGCATGGTCCAGCCCTTGCCCTCGCCCATACGCAGCGCCTTGCCAACGGCCCAAAGCGGGCGGGCCACGGCCTCGCTGTCGATCGCGGTGAAATCGGTGCCCTCGGCAAGGCCGGCACGCAGAAACGCGTCGCGGTTGCGAATCTGTGTAACGATATGAACCTCGGCCACCGCGGCCAGAGCCCGCGATAGCGACCAGCCGATCAAGGGTACCGAAACCCATTCCGGGTTGGCCGCCTCGGCGATCAAAAGCACACGGGGCTTGGTAGGGGGAGGCGTCATAAAATGGTCCTGAGTTTGTCGGTTTCCGGCACGCGGTAATTTTCCCGCGCGCGCTCGGCCACCCCCAAAAGCGCTCCGGCTATCACCCATGTCAGCGGCGTCAGGGTGGCGTTGGGGATCAGGTCGATCAGGTTAATGGCCAGCATCAAGGCCAGCACCCCGCTGGCCCGTGGCAAGCGCATTCCAGGCAGCCCGCCAAGTCGCCAGAGCAGAAACAGCGGCAAAACCAGCAATCCGAATTCGGCAATATATCCGATCCAGCCAAAAACCCCCAGGGTAATGATCCACCGCCCATCCGTGACGGTTTTGAAATTTCCAGTCACCGGGTCGAGGATCTGATTGCGCCCCCAGGTGCCCCAACCAAAGAGCGGTTTGCGCAAGGCCCGTTCAAACAGAATTTCCTCGTTGTCAAACCTGAATTTAAGCGAGTTTGCCCGGTCGATACTGATCTTGCTGGCCTCGGCAATCATTCGTTCGTATGGCACTGCGTTTACGGTTTTCAAGACTGGATAAGAGAACGCCAACAGGCCGACGAATGCCGCCAGCCGAATCTGCCAAAGGACATTCAAGAGGGCAATCAGCGGCACGAGCATGATTCCGTAAAGGAGCGCGCCAAGCGTTTTGCACAGAACCAGAACACCGGCAAGATACCCCGAAAGCAACAGGTAAATGGTGCGGTTCTTGTTGTCCGCCAGCCGCCACAGAGAGAAGGCCGCGCCAAATGCGGACATGGCGAAAAACGCCGCCCACAGGCCGTGGTTGAGGAAAACCAGCGGGCGAAAGCCATCGCCACGGATTGCCTGGGCAAAGTAATGCTGGAAATAGCCATAGATCATGTTGTTGAGTTGCGGCGACAGGCGCACTTCGATGAGCATCGGAATGGAATAAACCAACCCGCCAACGAACAAAGCCACCAGGATCAGGCGCAGCCCGGCGGCGCCATTTTCGTCGCTCTCCACCCCTGGCGCGTTGGGGCCGGTCAGAAGCGCGCGCGCCAACAGGAAATTCAGCGCCAGCATGGCTTGCTGGATGGCCAATGCGAGGGCCTCGAATGGGCGCATGCCGGGCAGGCCGATTTTGCCAAAGAACACCGGCTCGGTATTGGTGATATAGGTCAGGACCGGCGACAGGATGAACACCGCCAGCAATCCGCGGGCCAAGAGCGAGCGGGGCAGCAGCTCGAACGTACCACGCCCGCGAAACCACAGAACCGCAAAGGCGGACAATACCGGGATACGCTCCTTGCCCACCGGCGGCAGCAATGGCAGGTCAAACACCGCGGGCGGCGGCGGCAGCAGCAGATAGCCGGCGACGATGGTAATGACAAAGGCCCGCGCCACCGGCAGGCGCAGGAATAAAACCAACGTCACCAGCGGCCAGACGGCCAGCATCAGATAAGCCAAGATATTGGGCATTCTACCCCGTCCGATTACCGCAATTGCCAAACGCGCCCCCGAATTGGCACGCGCCCCAAGCGTGATAGCAACAAATTGCGGCGATATTTGGAAAAATCTCTTTGCAGCGCTGCCGATTGCCCCTAATCCGAAGGATATGAGCCAAGAGCCGCTGAAAATCGCTTATCTATGTGACTTCTCGCCGCTGGACCGCAACCTGTATTCCGGCGGCAATGCGCGGATTTATGATGCGCTCTGTGCCAATGCGGGCACGGTGACAATCCTGTCAAACCATTGGGGGTTGGCCGAACCGTTGCGCCGACTGATGCATAGCTTGCCTGATACGCTGAACCTGCGCGCCCGGTGGCGGTTGCATCTGGCGCTGGGCCGGGTGATTGCCCGCAGCGTGCATGCGGAACTGGCACAAGCGCAGTTTGACGTGTTGTTCACCCCCTATTCGTTTCAGTCACTGACCCGGGTGCGTCCACCGTATCCGATGGTTACCGCGTTCACATCCGACGCGACCATGACCGGCTATAAACGTTCGGAAATAGGTCAGAGTTTCGGGTCGTTTTTCAAACCTGCCCGGCTGTTCGACCCGCTGGTATTGGCCGCTGAGCGGCGGATATTCCAGGCGCAGGACTTGTTGTTGTGGCCCGGCGAATGGCAAAAACAGACCGCCGATGACTTGTATGGGTTAAGCGACAGGCAATCGGTGGTGGTGCCCTGGGGTGGCAATGTCGAGGACCCGGGTCCGGGCGAGGTGCTGTTAATCGCGCCGGGTCAGCCGGTGAACATCTTGTTCATTGGCCGCGACTGGTGGGCCAAAGGCGGGCCTTTGGTGGCCGAGACGGTCAGATTGCTGCGCGCGCGCGGGGTGGATGCACGTCTGACAATCGTCGGCTGCATCCCGCCTCTGGAACAAGCCGGTTGGCTTGAAGTCCATCCCGCGCTGGACAAGGCCGTACCCGCACAACTGGCGATCTTTCACGAGCAGTTTCGCAAGGCGCATTTCCTGTTCATGGCGTCGTTTGAAAGCTGGGGCTTTGCCTTTTGCGAGGCCTCGGCCTATGGGGTGCCATCGTTGGCCTATCGGGTTGGCGGCGTACCTGTGCGCGATGGGGTCAATGGCCATGCTTTGCCGCCAGAAACCAGCGCCAAAGACTATGCGGCCATTGTGCAATCCTATCTGGACAACCCACAGCGCTACGCGGCGTTGCGCCAATCATCCCGTATGGAATACGAACAGAACCTCAACTGGGATGTCTGGGGTAAACGCGTGGCAGAGTTGTTTCGTGAAAAGTTGGGCCAAATATCAGGTTAGGGTGGGCCGTTTGCCCACCGTCCCTGTCAGACGCCCGCCGCTTTTAACACCACCCCAACCGTGCGAAGCATGATCGACAGATCCGTGCTTAAGGACAGGTTTTGATAATACCCGGTATCAAACAGAGCACGCTCGGCAAAGCTGCTTTCATGGCGATCAGAAACCTGCCAGGCGCCGGTAATGCCCGGGCGCATTTCATAATAGGCATTGCCCGGGTAGATGTCCTTTTGACAAGGCATCATCGGTCGCGGGCCAACCAGGGACATGTCTCCGGTGAGCACGTTCCAAAGCTGCGGTAGCTCGTCAATGGAGGCGCTTCGGATAAAGCGGCCGATCCGGGTAATGCGCGGGTCATGCTTCAGCTTTTGATGCCGGTCCCATTCAGCGCGTGCCTCGGGATTTTTTTTCAGGTACGCTTGCAGACGGGCCTCCGCATCGGGAACCATCGAGCGCAATTTCCACATGGTAAAGATTTTGCCACCGCGTCCGATCCGCTTTTGCCGGTAAATCGGTGCAGCACCGTCCAAAGCGACCAGCGGAATAAAGATCGCCAGCACCAGCAGGGCAGGGAGCGCCAGCAGGGCGACGCAGAGCAGGTCCAGAGCCCGCTTGGTTGCGTTCAGGTACACGCTGGAGCGACGCCGATAGCGTAGCTGTACCGGCGCGATGTCCGCAAGCTTGGTTGCCGGATAAACCGGCCTGTAATGCATTGTCATAACTGTTTACCCCAAGGCTGCCCATGCACGTCTTTCCCGGCCGCAGTCGATCGTACGGAGCAATAGATGTCGCACCGTTGGCAAACGATCGGCCTGCAAGTGGTTCCGGATCTTTTAAAGGGGTTTATGCAGCAGCACCCTTTTGAAGTTCGGTTCCCCGAGGTCAGACGCGTTATCAAAGACAACGCAGATATTTACCCACCCAATTTTGCCCGGACCCGAACTGGCCCTAAGCACAGTTGGAAAATACGCGCTTGGGGGAAGCAGCGTCAAGCCGGCTTCCGGCGTCCCTCGGCTGCAAAATGGTTAACGCTGCGACAAAACCGAGCAGTCTTTTCCCAAGCGAACCGAATGTTAAAACGCCAAAGTCAGGGCAAGGAGAGATCGGTTCAGAGATTGGAATGAGCGGGATAATTGGGCTATGCTCCAGGAAAATGCCGGTCGGGAATCGCCAAGATACCAAGCTAACGCTGTTTCCGTTTTGGAAACAACACCCGCGGAATTCGCAGATTGGTTGAAAATCTGTAAGCTGCTACTAACAAAAAGACAGGTATTTTAGCGGTTTCGTTAACCTTTCGTTGTAATCCCGGAGCCGGTTTCAATTGGTGTCACCGCATCATGCGATGGGATTGGGACCGACCCAACAGCCGCGTTCATCTGGATTTCAGGGCCAGGGTCGCGCGTTGTCAAAAGCTCGGATGCCGGTCGATTATCGGCCGCAAGGTGACTACCATCGTCGAGTGTTTCCAATTTTGACAAAAGGTGTTTCGTGGGAATTTTAACCAAAATTTCCCCCATTTTTGACCAAATAGTTTGTCCCACGCAGGCAAAATATGCCCGAATCACTTGGGATTAACCTAACGGGCGACGCAAAATTTGCTCTGTATTCGAGCTAAATTCGCCTTTGTGGTGTTGTCAGCTTTGCTTGAAGTGGATGACATTGCGCCGCGCATGGCCCGATTTGGTATCGGCGATCGCTTCGTTAATCTGCTCAAGCGTCCAGCGCCCGCTGACCAGTTCGTCCAGCTTCAGGCGTCCTTGTTGGTAAAGCTCGACCATCCACGGGATATCGCGCGAGATCACGGCGTCACCCATCAAGGTGCCTTGAAGGCCCTGTCCGATCGCCGCCAAGATCACCGGCTCATATGCGGCCTTCTCGCCGGAATGGGGCATGCCGACCATGATCACCTGTCCGCCGCGTGCCAGGTAACGGGGCGCGATGTCATAGGCTTGCGTCGCGCCGACGGTGACAAAAACGGCGTCCGCCCCGTGCCCCCTGGTTAATTTGCGAACGGTTTTCCACGGCGCGCTGCTGGTCGCCAACACCCCGTCCGTTGCCCCAAACTCCATCGCCGCGTCGAGCTTGTCCTGCGACATGTCGACGGCAATGATCC
>CAYSBG010000006.1:16095-17288 GCA_964429125.1 uncultured Aliiroseovarius sp. | reverse complement strand
ACCGGCGGGGAGGTGGGCTGTCGTGCATTAGCTGCTCCCTCCGTCGCTGATCTTGCCTTGACCGGCAATCTGTCCGGCATTGCGCACGGTTTTTGCCAGCACCTCGTCGCGTGGACCAAAGGCGCGCACGGCGCCGGATTCCAGAACCAGAAGCAGGTCACATTCCTGAATGGCCGCCGGGCGATGGGCCATGATCAGCACCGCGCCGCCGGCCGCCTTGATCTCGCGAATTGCGTTGTTCAGCGCGATACTCCCTTCGTTGTCGAGGTTGGAATTAGGCTCGTCCAAAACCACGACCACGGGATCGCCATAAAGCGCGCGGGCCAGGCCGACCCGCTGCATCTGGCCACCGGAGAGCATACCCCCGCCAGAGGAAACCCGGGTATCATACCCGTCAGGCAGACGCAGGATCATGTCATGGGCATTGGCCGTGCGTGCGGCTTTCTCGACAGCCTTGTCATCGGGTTCGGGTTCCAGCTTGGCAATATTTTCGCGGATGGTGCCATCAAATAGCTGCACCCGCTGCGGCAGATAACCTACATAGACGCCCAAGGCTTCGGCGGGGAATTGGTCTATCGCCGCGCCGTCCAGGCGGATTTTGCCGCCGGCCGGGCGCCAGACTCCGCAAATTGCCCGGGCCAGCGACGATTTGCCCGCGCCAGAGGGGCCGATAATCCCAAGCGCCTGGCCGGGTTTTACCTCGAAATTCACCAGGCGAATGGAGGCCTGTGACTGGCCGGGTGGCAGGATGGTCAGGTTCTCGACTCGCAGATGCGCGGCGGGCCGTGAAAGCGCCATTCGCGGCTCTGCCGGGGGGATTTCGCCGAGCAACGCCCCAAGACGGCGCCAGCCATCGCGGGCCTGTTCGACCAGCTTCCATTGACCGATGGCCAGGTCAATCGGGGCCAGTGCGCGGCCCATAAGGATTGATGAGGCAATCATCGCTCCGGCGGTCACTTCTCCGCGCAAGACCAGCCAGGCCGCGAGGCCAAGCATGGCCGATTGCAGGAACATCCGAAAGGTTTTCGACAATGCGGAAAACAGCCCACCCTTGTCGGCAAATTCAAGGTTGGTTTCGGCGGCACGGCTGCGGGCCTGTTGCCAGCGATGAAAGGCGGCTTGTTCCATTCCCAGGGCGCGCACCATCTCGGCCTCGTTCTTGATCTGGAGCGCCTGTTGCTCGGCGCTGATCG
>CAYSBG010000006.1:0-16085 GCA_964429125.1 uncultured Aliiroseovarius sp. | reverse complement strand
CCTGGTGCGAGGGCGCTTTGGTCGTGATCTGATTAAGAATTGTGAACAAGATCAGAACGCCGCCGCCAACCAGCGCCAGAATGCCCAGGTAAGGGTGAAACACCAAAATCCCGGCCAGGAAAAACGGGGTGAATGGGATGTCGAATATGGCGGCAAAGACCGGTGCGGCGACAAAGCGCTGAACCGCGTCAAGGTCGCGCAGGGAATTGGGCACAAGGTCCGGACGCGGCGACAGCGCAGCCTTGGCCAGGACGGCGTGGAAAACCCGGTCTTCCAGCTGTGCCTGCAGAGAGGCACCGATGCGGGCCAGGATGCGCCCGCGCAGATATTCCAGCACGCCCATGGTCGCGAACAGGAACGCCATGAGGATGGACAGGGCCAGCAAGGTTTCTTCGCTGCGACTGCCCAGCACACGATCATAGATCTGCAGCATGAAAAGCGGGCCGGTGAGCATCAGGAGATTGATGAACACCGAAAAAAGAGCGGCCGTGCGAAGCAGCCAACTGCTTTCCCGGCGGGCCTGGCGCAACTCCTCGCGCCCCTTTTGCATATGTGCGTCTTTTACCATCGTGCCGTTTACCCCTGAAACGTCATACCGCTCAAACCCCTGATACTGCCATGGGACACCCGAATTTTCGGTTAATCTGTAGCGTGCCGGTCACAAATTGATCAGACAGGTTGGTTTGGGGCTGGGCATCCACATTACAATCCTTATGTGTTATACATATCGCAAAGATAACAGATGTGAAGAAATACGACGTCATGACATTTTCACCGATTTTTCGCATAACGCTGGCTTTGCTTGCGCTTTCGCTGGTTTCGGCCTGTGCGACGCCGCCGCGGCCTGTGGGAATCAATGACCCGCATGAGCCGTTCAACCGTGGTGTGCACAATTTCAACAAAGCGTTTGATTCAGCAATTTTCGGCCCCGCGGCCAAGGCATATGGCAATGGTATCCCCGAGCCAGTGCGGGCGCGGGTGCAGGATTTTGCCACCAACACTTCTTTGCCGTCAATCATCGTTAACCAATTGCTCCAAGGTAAGCTGGACGATGCCGGGCATAATTTTACGCGCTTCCTGCTAAACACCACATTGGGAATTGGCGGTTTGTTCGATTTGGCCAGTGATGTTGGGCTAGAGGAACGCACCACCGACTTTGGCGAGACCCTGCATGTTTGGGGGGTCAAAGAGGGTAATTATGTGGTGATGCCTTTCTTTGGTCCGTCAACCGGGCGCGATGCGGTTGGGACCGTGGTGGATTTCTTTACCAACCCGCTTAGCTATTCGTTGCCATCCCCGGAAAAATACACTCCCACCATGGCCTCGATCGTTGCCCGGTTTGGCGATCGTTACACCTATGCCTCGACCATCGATGACTTGATGTATAACAGCGAAGATCCGTATTCGACGATGCGGCTTTTCTATCTCGATGCGAGGCGCTATGAATTAAGCGGCGGAGAGAGTGGGGACGATCTCTATGACATCTACGAGGAAGCCTATGAATAATTCATTCCACACCCCGACCCGCCGAATGCTGCTGGCCGGTTTCGCGGTCCTTGGGGTTTTGGGCGCCACCAGCCCGGCCTGGGCCGTATCCGAAGCCAAGGCCAAAGCGCTGATCGAGAACGTTATTGCCGACATTCAAAAAATCATCAATTCCGGTAAATCCGACAGCGCGCGGCTGCGCGATTTTGAAAAAATCTTCTCGCGCTATGGCGATACGGCGATTATCGGCCAATTGGTTTTGGGTGCGGACGGGCGTTCGGCCAGTTCCAGCCAGAAACGCGGCTTTGCCGAAGCGTTCAAGCTGTATATTTCGCACAAGTATGGCCGTCGTTTCAAAGAGATGATCGGCGCCCGGATCGAGATTGGCAAGGTGCGCAAGGTCAAGAGTTTTTACGAGGTGACGACCACGACGATCCTGCGTGGCCAGGCCCCGTTCGAAGTGATCTATGTGGTTTCGGAAAAATCCGGCAAGTTCATCGACCTGAAGATCGAAGGCATCAGCCTGATCAAGTCGGAGCGTGCAGAAATTGGCGCCATGCTGGACAAGCGCGGTGGTAATCTGGACAAGCTGATCGCTGATTTACGCAAAATGTAGGGCGGCGGCTGCTGAGGGTTTATGGGCCTGCGCCCTAAAGCCTTTGCACTGCAAAACGCTTTAACCAAAGGGCTGCCCCTGCGCCCAAGGGTATCATCAACGCGAGAAATGCCGCGAGGGCATTGCCCATGTGCAGCCCCGGACCCGTTGCCACCAACAGACACAAGCCGGGCCCCATGCCAGTGCTATCATGCAGGTCAAACCACGGGGCTATCTGGCCAAACGAAAAGCCGCCGCCAGTTTCAAGGCCGATCCAGACGACTTTGCTTGTCCAGCCAAGGAACGACATGCGCCGAAGTCATCCTGATGACAGGGTTATCTCGCAGAGTCTCCTAACAGGCGAAAATGCGTGAAGCCGTGAATAACGACACCTGAAACATACCATTTTCCGGGTTTTGTTGCCAGAAAACTGGCAGACTGCTATAATTTGCGGGCGTTGAAAAAGGGTATTTTGCAAAATGAACTCGACCGGGTGGGAAGACATTCTCGACAAAGGGGAAGAAATTGTTTGGCAAGGGCGCCCGGACCAGCGCATCCACATAAAACCCGGCAATATTGTTACGATGCTCTTTGGCCTTGCTTTCGCCGGTTTTGCTTTATTCTGGATGGTTATGGCTTCTGCCTCCGGGGGCGGGTTCTGGATGTTCGGGCTAATCCATTTTTCCGTCGGGTTGGCGCTGATGCTCGGACCGACTCTCTGGGGTCCGTTCAAGCGGCGTCGGACCTGGTATACCCTGACCGACCGGCGGGCGATTATCGCCACGGATTTGCCGATGAGTGGGCGCCAGTTGAAAAGCTATCCGATCAATGACGCGACGATGTTGAATTTTACACCCGGCCAGCTTTCGACCATCACTTTTGCAGAAGAAGTCCGGCGTGGCAGCAAAGGTCGGCGGTACACGGTGCAGATCGGCTTTGAGTGGATCCCGGATGGCGACAGAGTCTACCGTCTGATGCGGGATATTCAAAGCAGTGACAGGCAGGCGAGGGACGGGTAGATGCAGGCACACGCGCCCCCCCTTGCAGAAAGTCGAAAACATTGTTTGGCAAGGCCGCCCATCGCCAACGTTTCATTTGCGGAATGTCAACAATCTGGTTTGCCGAGCGCATCGTTGGCAGAAACAGAGGCTGGGAACAAACGATCAAGATTGGTTTTGAACGGATTCCAGACGGAGCTACGGTGCACGATCTCATGCAGGTGATTCGGTCTGGCTAATGCCTTTTGCTCCAGATCAAATGCAAAACCCTCTCACGGGGCAAGCCCTCGGCATGACACAAGCGGACGCGCGCGGGAATGTCGGGCTGCCTGCGCGTGACGCCCGCACGGGCAAATGATAAAGCTCCCGCATGACCGACACAGAATGGCAAAATGTGCTTCGGCCGGGGGAGGAAATCCTATGGCAGGGCAAGCCCAGGCAGGATTTGCGTCTGAAACCAACGCGAAAAGATATTTTAGCCGGGCTTTGGGGCATCGGCGCGCTGGTGTTTTCGGTGCCGTTGCTTTGGCTTGGCGGGGCCTTTGCCATCAACCGACCGGTAGGCGTGCTGATGGCCTTGCCACTGGTCGCCATACTTGGCCTGTCAATTTATCACGCCTTCCTTAAACACCGCCGGCTGAGCGGCCTATCCCGGCGCGCGCAATATGCGCTCAGCAACCAGCGCGCCCTGGTGCGATTAAAAGCCCAAGGCGGGCGGCTTTTTGCGCTGGAGCTGCGCGGGGACACCGAGGTTGCCTTGAACGCACCACCCTGCGCTTGTGGCACTGGCCCGAGGAGGGTAACAAGGAATCGGTGCCTGAGGAGATACACTTCCCTTTCCTCGCCGACGGACAAACGCCCTATACCAAGGCACGTGAAATCTTGCAGGAGATCCCATGAGCACGCTGTTTAGCAACGCCCTGCTGATCGACCCCGAAGCGGGCACAGAAGTAAATGGCTGGGTGCTGGTCCAGGAGGGGCAGATTGCTGCTATTGGCACGGATGCGCCGCCTCAGGCGCGTGTGGTACTTGAATGCGATGGCAAGGTCTTGGCGCCGGGGATCGTGGATATTGGCGTCAAAGTCGGCGAGCCGGGCGAGCGCCACAAGGAGAGCTTTCGCACCGCCGGAGCGGCGGCCGCCGCCGGGGGGGTCACCTCCATGGTCATGCGCCCCGATACAACGCCCGCTATCGACACACCGGAAACCCTGGCCTTTGCCTCGGCGCGGGCACGCGAGGCGGCGCCGGTCAATGTCTATTCCATGGCGGCCCTGACCAAGGCGCGTGCGGGGGGCGAGATGGTCGAAATCGGCTTTCTCATGGACGCCGGCGCGGTGGCGTTCACCGATTGCGACCGCGTTGTGGCCGACCCAAAAGTGTTTTCCCGGGCGATGACCTATGCGGCCAGCCTTGGCGCGCTGGTCATGGGCCACCCGCAAGAGCCCACCCTTTCGCGTGGCGCGGCGGTCACCAGCGGCAAGTTCGCCACGTTGCGCGGCCTGCCTGGGGTGTCGCCGATGGCCGAGCGCATGGGGCTTGAACGTGATCTGGCGCTGGTCGAGATGACCGGCGCGCGCTACCATGCTGATGCGTTGTCGACCGCCTCTGCATTGCCTGCACTACGCCAGGCTAAACAGGCCGGGCTGGATGTGAGCGCCGGGGTCAATATCCATCACCTGACGCTGAATGAATTCGACGTCGGTGACTATCGGACTTTTTTCAAGTTGAAGCCGCCATTGCGTAGCGAGGATGACCGCCTTGCCATGGTCGAAGCCGTGGCCGACGGTCTGATCGACGTGGTCTGTTCGATGCATACGCCCCAGGATGAGGAAAGCAAGCGCCTGCCGTTCGAAGAAGCGGCCTCGGGCGCTGTGGGGCTCGAAACGCTTTTGCCTGCTGCGCTGCGCCTGGTCCATGCCGGCGCGCTGGGCCTGCCGATTTTGTGGCGCGCGCTCAGCCTGAACCCGGCGCGGCGTTTTGGCTTGCCCGGGGGGCGGATGGCGGTTGGTGCCCCGGCTGACCTTGTGCTGTTTGATCAGAACGCGCCGTTTGTCCTGGACCGCTTCAAGCTGCGCTCCAAGTCCAAGAACACCCCATTTGACGAAGCCCGGATGCAAGGCCGCGTTTTGGGCACATGGGTGGCTGGCGAACGGGTATTCGGGGGCGATAATGCTGCCTGAAATCACCACGACACCCGCAGTGTTGGCCGTTGCTGCGCTCGCATCTTACCTGCTCGGCTCGGTGCCGTTTGGCATGGTCATGGCCCGCCTGTTTGGATTGGGCGATCTGCGCGCGATCGGCTCGGGCAATATCGGCGCAACCAATGTGCTGCGCACCGGCAACAAGCTGGCGGCGTTTCTGACCCTGTTATTGGACGCGGGCAAAGGCGGGATCGCGGTGCTGGTCGCGCGGGCCGTGTGGGGCGAGGATGCTGCACAACTGGCTGGATTGGCGGCGTTTCTGGGTCATTGTTACCCGGTGTTCCTGGGCTTCAAGGGCGGCAAGGGTGTGGCCACATGGCTCGGCACGCTTTGGGCGCTTGCCTGGCCACTGGGACTGGCCGCGTCGCTGACCTGGCTCGCGGTTTTCGCGGTAACGCGCATATCCTCATTGGGCGGCCTGACGGCAGCGATATTGTCCTTGCTCTGGGCCTGGCTGCTGGGACTGACCACGATGCTGATGCTGCTTGGCGCATTGGCGGCCCTGATTTTCTGGCGCCATAGGGCGAATATTGTCCGTCTGCTGGCTGGAACAGAGCCATGCGTCAGGCGGAGCGGATCTTAAGTTTCCTCTTGGCAAAGCGGGGATTATAGGTGTTAAATTGAATTGTATCTTAGAAAAGGAGTTTCAAAATGAACTTAATAACAGCGGTCAAAGCATGTTTTAGCAAATTCGCCACATTCTCCGGTCGCGCGCAGCGGTCCGAATTCTGGTGGTTTGTTCTTTTTGTCTGGGCTATGTCGATTGTTCTTTCGATTGTAGATTCGACCCTATTTGGAACAGTTGTCCGTACCGGGAACAGCTTTTACGCGTCGACCAACACGCCAATCTTTAGCGGCATCTTCAGCTTGGTGGTGGTTTTGCCCAATCTTGCGGTTTCGGTGCGGCGGTTGCATGATACCGATCGGTCCGGCTGGTGGCTGCTGATTGGTCTTATCCCGCTGGTTGGCCTCATCGTGTTGATTGTGTTTTTTGCCAGCAAAGGGACCGATGGCAACAACCGCTTTGGTTCCGACCCGCTGGGCGGGCATGGCGGCGACGACGGACAGCGCTATAGTGATAGCGGAATTCCCTCGGTTCCGCGCGACTAAGGCCAGTTAACGCCAGTCAAAAAAGCCTTCGCCTGCCCGCGTCAGAAGCGTATGGGCAAGCGTTTCGCCCAAGGTGGCTCCATCGCTGATGGGGCCACTAATGGTATCGGCAATCGCTTCGCTGCCATCGGTGCGCAGGATTTCCCCCCGCAGGGTCAGGGTGTCGCCGTTCAGCTCGGCCAGACCGGCAATCGGCGTTTGGCAAGAGCCATCCAGCGCGGCCAGAAAGGCGCGTTCAGCGGCAAGGCGCTGGCCGGTTTCGGTGTTATGGATCGCGGCGAGCATGTCGCTGGTGGGGCGGTCCTCCAGCCGGTGTTCAATGCCAATCGCGCCTTGGGCCACGGCGGGCAGCATGTCGCGCGTGTCAATCGCGCTGTGTGGGACGTTGTCCATGGACAGCCGGTTCAGCCCGGCCATGGCCAGGAAGGTTGCGTCGGCAACATTGTTGCCCAACTTCTTTAGCCGGGTCTGCACATTACCGCGAAACTCGACGACACGAAGATCCGGCCGCCGGTTGAGGAGCTGTGCGCGCCGGCGCAGGGACGACGTACCAACCACTGCGCCGCGCGGCAGATCGGCCAGCCCATTGTATTTCAGCGAAACAAATGCGTCACGCACGTCTTCGCGCGGCAGATAGGTGGCCAAGGTCAGCCCCTCGGGCTGGGCGACCGGCATGTCCTTCATCGAATGTACGGCAATGTCGATCCCGCCCGACAAAAGCGCCTCCTCGATTTCTTTGGTGAACAACCCTTTGCCGCCAATTTCCTTCAAAGGCCGGTCCTGTACCCTGTCGCCGGTGGTTTTGATCACCTGGATGGCAAAGGCGTCTTCGGCCAGATCAAAGGCCGCCATCAGGCGCCTGCGCGTCTCGTAAGCCTGGGCGAGCGCCAGCGGTGAGCCGCGGGTGCCGATTTTCAGAGGGCGGGCGGGGGAGGGCAGGGTGTTTTCCATACCCTCCTTTAGCCGCGTCAAACTGGCGTGGCAACGCCTGCTTGCTTGACTTCCTGTCGCAGAGCGGTGACCAAAGCGCCCAAGCGAAAGGAAGCCCCATGACCAAGAAGCTGCTGCGCGCCCTTGCCGGCGAGACCCAGAAGACCCCGCCAATCTGGATGATGCGCCAGGCTGGTCGCTACCTTCCTGAATACCGCGCCACGCGGGCACAGGCGGGGGATTTTCTGTCGTTATGCTACAATCCGGAACTGGCCGCCGAGGTAACGTTGCAGCCAATTCGCCGCTATGGATTTGATGCGGCGATCCTGTTTGCCGATATTTTGCTGGTGCCGCAAGCCCTGGGGGCGGAGCTTTGGTTTGCGCAGGGCGAGGGGCCGCGCCTGTCGACGATTACAACGCCGGCCGATATGGCCGCGCTGAAACCGGCGGAGGCGATTCACGAGCATTTGGCGCCGATTTACCAAACCGTGCGTTTGCTGGCGCGCGAATTACCGGCAGAATCCGCGCTGATCGGTTTTGCCGGGGCGCCGTGGACCGTGGCCACCTACATGATTGCCGGGCGCGGCACCCCGGACCAGGGGCCGGCGCATGCCTTGAAGGCGGCGGATCGCGCAACCTTTGAGGCTTTGTTGGCGCGGATAACCGCGGCAACGATCGAGTACCTCTCGGCGCAAATCAAAGCCGGGGCGGAAGTGGTCAAGCTGTTTGACAGCTGGGCCGGATCGCTGAAGGGCGAAGATTTCACCAAATATGCGCTGGCGCCAGCGCGCGAAATCATCACCGCGCTCAAGCTCCGCCATCCGGGCGTGCCGGTTATTGCCTTCCCGCGCGAAGCCGGGGAAGGGTATGTCGGCTTTGCCAAGGCAACCGGAGCGGATTGCGTGGCGCTGGATAATTCGATATCGGCGCATTGGGCGGTAGAAAATGTGCAGGTCGATGGCTGTGTGCAGGGCAATCTGGCGCCGGGCCATATGGTGACGGGCGGCCAAAGGCTCATTGAGGAGACCCGCGCGATCGTGCAGGCATTTTCTGGCGGGCCACATATATTCAACCTCGGCCATGGCATTACGCCGGATGCGGATCCGGAAAATGTGGCGTTGATGGTGGAGACTGTTCGCGGTGGGTGAATGCGGGCGCGGGGTGCTCCCGCCCCGCGACGTGCCGGGGCACGTCTTGGGTTGGGCGTGGCCTCGCTTCGCTCGGCAGATTTGAGGCCTCCGGCGGGAGTATTTTGAGAAAGATGAAAGGCGGACGGGATCTTCAGGAAATGGTCAGACTTTACCGGGAAACTTGCGTTAGAGAAAGAATCTAACTATATTGTTTCCTGAGAAAGGTTTTAGACATGACACTTGCCGTAGCCTATCCGCCCTCCATTGAAGAGGGCCGCGTTCTGGCCAAAGCCGCATTTCGCGCCGCCGGTATGCTGGGGCTTAGTCAGAAAGAGCTTGCCGCCGCGATCGGGGTCAGTGCCGCCAGTGCCAGCCGGATGAAGGACGGTGGCTTTCAACTTTCCGGCAAGCCGTTCGAGCTTGCCGCCTGCCTGGTGCGGGTATTTCGCTCGCTCGATGCGATTGTCGGTGGCGATCAGGGGGTGATGCGGGCCTGGATGCGGGCGGCTAATCAAGATCTTGGGGGCGTTCCGCGTTCGCTGGTTTTGACTGCGCCCGGATTGGTTGAAGTCATGCAGTATCTTGATGCCGCACGCGCTCCGCTCTGAACCCTTTGCCGGGCGCATTTGGCGCCTGGTCGAAGCCCAGCATACGGTTTCGACGCTGGCTTTGGTCGATTCTCTGCAAGAGCAGGCGACGCTTGAGGCCATATTGGAGCGCACCAAGCCGGATGTTCCCGAGCCGTGTTCACATCTGCACTATTTGCTGGCCACGCCGTTTCGATATGGATGTTATCCGTCCGACAGTCGGTTTCGTCGCAAGGGGCGCACACCGGGCGTGTTTTACGGGTCTGGCGCGGCACTTACCGCAGCGATGGAGAACGTGTGGTATCGGTTGCGTTTCTACAGCGCGGCAGAAGGGGTGGCGGTGCCGGCAGGGGCCGCAGAGTATAGCGGCTTTGCCGTCGAGATTGCGGCGGATATCGTCGACCTGACCGCGCCGCCGTTGTGCAAGGATGCGCCGTTATGGACCGATCCGCAAGACTACACCGCTTGCCTCGCGCTGGCCGATCGGGCGCGGGCCGAGGGCCTTGGGGCAATCCGCTATCAGTCGGTACGGGACCCGGACAGCGGGGCCAATCTGGCGGTTCTGGATTGTGCCGCTTTTGCCAGACCCGAGCCGGTAAAAGCGGAAATCTGGCGCATTGCGCTCAGGTCAAATGGCGCGGTGCTGCTGCGGGAATGGCCCCGGGCGGCGTGGGAAGTGCGCAAGGACGGCCAGCGGCTGGTTTGGCTTTGAAACCCGGGCGCGCCGCCGCTTGGAGCGTGTCGCGCCCGATCAAAGCCGGCATTCGGCTGGCGGGGCGAGGCAGCGTTTGCGCGAGCAAATGCGTTCGCCCTGTCGGACGAATTCGATTTGGTGCGACATGCTTTACCCCAACAATTCCGCAAGGACCAGGGCCATGACCCCGGCGCTGTGCTCCATGTCGTCAACCCCAACCCATTCGTCGGGTTGGTGGGCAAGATCAAGGATGCCCGGCCCGTAGGCAATGCAGTTTTTCAGCCGGCCAATACGGTCGATATGTTTCTGGTCATAGGTGCCTGGCGAAACCACATAATCGGGCGCGCGTTCCAATACCTTTTCAATGGCCCGCGCGGTAGCGGTGACCACGGGCGCGTCCTTGTCGGTCATGGTGGGGATCACTTCGTGCATGTCGCGGATTTCATATTCAAAACTCGGCCGTTCGGCGCGGATATTTTCCAGCATGGTTGCGACTTCGCGCTTCACCTCGGCAAGATCCTCTTCGATCAGGAAGCGGCGGTCGATGACAAGGCGACAGCGGTCGGCAACGCAAGGCGCGGGCAGGCCGGAATAATCGTCGGCCTGTTCGGCCTCGCCCCCATGGATCGAGTTGATGTTGAGCGTCGATTGTTTGGCCCCATCCGGCACGACGGGCATGTCGGTATGCTTGCCTGCGAGCAGGGGAAACAGATAGCGCTCCATTTCCTCAAGAACGGCGCCCATGTGGCGAATGGCACTATCGCCGAGGAACGGCATGGAGCCATGCGCGATGCGCCCTTTGGTTTCGATTTCCGCCCACCAGACGCCGCGATGGCCAAGGCAGATGCGGTCCTTGTTCAGCGGTTCGGGAATAATCACATGTTGCACGCGATCGGGGTCGAAATAGCCCTGCTCGGCCAAATAGGCGACACCGGCAAAGCCGCCGGATTCTTCGTCTGCAGTAGCAGAGATTTCTACGGCGCCGGCATGGTCGGGGTATAGCGCGACAAAGGTCTCGGCGGCAATGATTGACGCGGCCAGCCCGCCCTTCATATCGCACGCCCCGCGCCCGTAAATGCGGTCGCCTTCGAGTTCGGCCGCGAAAGGCTCGCGGGTCCAGCCATGGCCGACTTCGACCACATCGTGGTGGCTGTTGAAATGCACACAATCACCGGGCCTTGTGCCTTCATGTCGGGCCACGAGGTTCCAGCGTGGCCAGTCGCGACTGTCGCCCAATGCCCCCTCGGCGCGGATCATTTCAACCTTCCACCCCTGCGCGCCCAACCGCTCGGCCAGAAACGAACAGATCGCCCGGTAATTTTGCCCCGGCGGATTCAGTGTGGGAATGCGGATCAGGTCTTGCGTCAGGGCGATCAGGTCATCGCGGCGCGCTAATATGCCCGCCAGCATCAATTCCGTGCTATTTTCCGCCATAAATTTCCCTCGATTTGCAGCGAATTTAGGTGCAAATTCCGCAGACTTCAATCGCAAACCACCCTTGGACAAAGCCGGAATGGACTGGTGTAAAGTTGACTTTTGGCTGCAAAACCCGATTTAGAGCGTGTCGCGCCAGATCTGTTTCCGGCATTCGGCTGGCGGGGCGAGGCAGCGTTTGCGCAAGCAAATGCGTTCGCCCTGCCGGACGAATTCGATTTGGTGCGACATGCTCTAATAACAGGTACAATTCCACCTGAAAAATTTTGCAGTTTTTGAGGATTTCATAATGAACAAACGTTATATTCATACTGCCATCATCGCGGTGATTGCTGCTGGCATTGGCTTTTCGCAAGCGCGTGCCATGGCCGGTGGCGTGGAGTCCGCTGGTGTGAACGAGGCCGGCGCGCTTGGGATCACCACGCGCCGATCCGGTATCGAGTGCGCCAGCCCGCCGGTGCCCGACCGCCCCAAACCCTGCGACATTGCCCCGGCCAAGGGTACGGCAAATGGCGGCGGTAACACTATTTAGCGTGGTGCTGGGTTAGTACAGCACATACATGACCCCCTGGCTGACCACCAGAAACAGGATGGTCATGATGCCGCCCGAGCGCAGGAAATCAGAAACCTTGTAACCGGCGGGGCCCATGATCAGGGCGTTGACCTGATGGGTTGGGATTATGAAGGAATTAGAGGTGGAGATGGCGACGGTCAGGGCGAAAATGGCCGGATCGCCCCCGGCTGCAACGGCGATGGATACGGCCAATGGCACCAGTAAAACCGTGGCGCCCACGTTGGACATGACCAGGGTAAAACCCGTGGCCAGAATGGCAACGCCAACCTGCAGTGACCAAATCGGCCAGCCATCGAGCAGGGTTATGACGTTGTGGGCAATCCATGCGGCAGTGCCGGTGTTTTGCACGGCCATGCCCAGGGGGATGAGCGAAGCGAGCAGGAAAACCGTGTTCCAGCCTACCGCGCGATAGGCCTCGTCCATCGACAGGACGCGGGACAGGATCATGCCTACTGCGCCGACCAGCAGGGCCAGCGACAGGCGCACATCGGTAAACAGCACCAACGCCAGCGCAATGGCAAAGAACAGCAGCGCCCATTGGACCTTGTGCGGGCGCAGTTCTTCCTCGGGGAAATCGGCGGTGACGATGACGAAATCCTTGATCTTTTTCAACCGGGAAAGTTGCTCCCACGGGGTGTAAACCACCAAGGTGTCGCCAGCTTGGAACGGCACCTGGACAATGCGCGTGGCCTCCTGTTCGCCGTCTTCGACCAGGCTCATGGTCGCCTCGCCCCGGTGAATGGCCAGCAGGCTCATGCCGTAGGAACGGCGAAACTGCAGCTCCTGTGCGGTTTTGCCGATAATTGCCGAACCGGGCGTGACGACGATTTCGGCGACACCCGCCTTGGTGGCCGAGAAATCCTCGGAAAAATGCTCAAGGTCGCCTAGAACCTCCAATCCGTAAATATCACAGATTTCTTCGATCACCTTTTTGCGTCCAAGAATGGCCAGGCGTGCCGGGGTGCGGATTTCCGTGTCGATGCGTGGGGCGATGACTTTCATGCCCTGATGCTCGGTGCCGATAATATAGATGTGGTGGGCGTCCATCATGTCGCCGATGGTCTGACCAACCAGAATATTGCCATCGGGCACCAGAACCTCGACCAGATCGGCCTTGAGCCCATAGGTGCCCTTCAGATAGTCAGCCATGCTTTGACCGGCTGCCGCCTCGTCGCCCTTTTCGGTTTTCGGCAGCACCCAGTGGCCGAAAACCACGAAATAGAGGATGCCCGAGATAATCAGCGCGATGCCGACCGGGAACGGCGCAAACAGGCCAAAGGGTTGCATTTGCGCCTCTGGTGGCAGGTCGGCGTTTGAGGTTGCCAGCAGGTCGTTCAACAGGATCATCGGGCTGGATCCGACCATGGTCATGGTGCCGCCAAGGATCGCGGTAAAACCCATGGGCATGAGCAGGCGCGACAACGGAATGGCGGTCCGGGCGGAAATTCGTGACACGACTGGCAAGAACAGGGCGGCGGCGCCGACATTCTGCATGAAGCTGGAAATAAACCCGACAGTACCCGAGATGATCGGGATAATCCGCGCCTCGGTCGAGCCACCGTATTTGAGGATCGCCGCGGCCACCTTGTTCATCAACCCGGTTTTATCCAGCCCGGCGCCAATGATCATCACCGCAATGATGGAAATGACCGCGTTGGAGCTGAACCCGGCAAACAAGTGGTTGATTTCGGCAAGGTTGCCAAGACCGGGCGCATAGGACAACCCGCCCAGCAGCACCATGACGGAAAGGGCGGCAAGGTCGACGCGGACGATTTCGCTGACAAACAGGAACATGGTGAAGCCAAGCACACACAATACGGCAATCATTTCAGTGGTCAGGGTGATCGTTTCCATTTTCCGCCTGTTCGCTAAAGGGTTTTCCTATAATGGCGTGTGGGCCAAATGCGGCAAGACTGAATATGCAGATGCGCGAAAATGGCGCGGTTTTTTGTCGAAAAACCCGGAGTTGAAGGCAAAACCCGCTGGGAAGGGTCTTTAAATCGCGCTAAACTCGACCTAGATAAATGTTTATCCGATTAACATGCCGGGAGGGCACATGGCCGATTTTGACGCACAGATCCGAGACAGCAAAGAGCAGGTTGCAACTGCGCAAGCAAAGATTTCCGAACTGACCAGCCGGATCGAAACCGCGCGCAGCAAAATGGCGGCGGGCACGGATGTGTCCATCGACATTGAAAATGCCACGCTGGATGACGTGCATGCCCATACCGAGGCGATGAATGCCAATATTGCCGACCTGATCATGGGGCTGGATGACGTTACTGCCGGCTTTTCCCGCGATTTCGACGAGATGCGCAACAAGACCGGCTGGGAAAGCTTTGTCGGGATTTTTGCCCCGGCCAAATCCGAAAGCATGCGTCAGGAGCGGATGCGCACGGCCTCGATTGACGACAAGCTGCAGGATCTGATCAGCAAATCCGACATTATTGTCAACTTGTTGCAAGGCCAGCTGGATATGCTCAACACGCAAAAAGCCAGTGTCGAGACCAACCTGACCGAGACCCTGGACGAACGCGAAGCCACCGTAGGCGCGCTGGAACAATTGCGCGCTGATATTCAGGCAATGGATCCCCAGATCATCGAGTTGGAGAACAAGATTTCGATGGAGCAGGATGCGGCGGCCCGTACCAAGCTGGAAAGCGAACTTGCGGCGCTGAACAACAGGTATAACGAGATGGTGCAGGACGAGCAGGTCAAACTGGCCAAGTCCCAGACCCTGGAGCGCTATATCGAACAGGGCAAGACCTGGATTGACTCCCTGCAGAACCAGGCCGCGACGCAAATGGTGCTGATCAACAAACTGCAGACCGACACCAAGCAACGCGTGGTCCTGTATGATGCGCTGTCAAAGTCGTTGAAAACCGCGCAACAGCAGGATGTGGCCCACAAGATCAACGAAATCGGCGTGCAAACCGACAAAGAGGCGCAAGCGGCGATGGCGGCGATTGGTACCGCCACCAACACCCGCATGGCCGAGATGATGGAAGCGCACGAAGATACCATGGTATTCGCCCGCAAGGTGCTGGAGCAAAAAGCCAAGGCCGATGAGCGTTTCGCCAGGCGGTTCTCCAAGATTGTCGAGAAGCACGACAAAAACCTGTACGGGTCGTGAAAAACCTGATGGCCATTGCGATCCTGCTGGCGCTGGTTGTGCTGATGGGGCTGAGCCTGACCGGCTCGTCCGGCGCTTGGCGCGACGCGGCGGCGGGCTGGGGCGGATGGGCCAATTGGTTGCTGGGCGTGATGTTGGTGGTCGGCGGGCTGGTCTGGTGGCTGGACTGGCGGGCAAAGCGCAAGGGGCGTGACGGGTGAGCATTTGTTCGTCGCAACAACTTGGAAATAAAGGATGATCTCGTGGCCGAAACTGACCCGCTTACCGCTGATCATACGACGCTTTCGGATACGCAAGTAACCCGGCGCTATTTTGCCAAGTTCGACAAGATCACCGGGCATCTGGCGCAAGTAGCCGCACGGATGCAGGGCGAGGGGCGGCTGAATGCAACCGAAGTCGAGGTGCTGGCGCGCTATGTGATCGGGCTGGGCTTTACCTTTCGTGCGTTGGCCAACAAATACCACATGGCCGGGCGTAGCGCGGCGGCGGGCGAGCTGACCTTTGATCGGGTGGAAAGTGGTTTTCCGGTGCATGGCGAGTTGCTGCAGATGGCGGCTGACGCGCAGCAGGCGCGGGCGCATCTGAAAAATATGCCGACCGGCGAGGAGCTGAAAGCCAGAATGGTGCGCGAGATTGTCGGCGAGCTGAAAATTCCGACGCGCCTGCAATACGCGTATTCACAACGGCTTTATTATGAGGAACTGCTCAAGGGAGAGCTGTTCTGGCCGCAGATGCACCCGGACGCCATTTGGCAGGGAAATAGCGGCAAACGTGGGCGCGATATACGCCGCCGATACCTGCTGCATTGGGCGGTTTATGACAGCGTGCGCAATGTGCCGACGGTGTATCTGATGGAAATCGAGGATACCGGGCGCACAGCTCTGCCGAAAGACGAACGCCGCTGGCCCGAGGCGCAAGCCCATTTGATGGCGCAGAGCACCTCTGGACTAAAGCTGTTGACCATCGCCTCGGGGTTTGATCGGGATTTTGACGATCTGCACCCCAAGCGCCTGAAGCGGTTCCATATGGGGCCGATGTATAGCCACGCATTTACCAGCCAATTGGGGCCTTTGCGGGAAGTTCTGCAAGAAGCCAAGAGCCCGCCGGGGGAGGATTGGGCCCTGGCCTGGACCGTTGAGGAGCTGGAAAGCGAGCGGGTGGAGATGGAGAAATCCGGCTGGTTTGGCTCGGTCGAACGTCAGGTATTCGCGCTT
>CAYSBG010000005.1:0-17337 GCA_964429125.1 uncultured Aliiroseovarius sp. | reverse complement strand
TCTGACACCCTCGGACCGGAATTACGGCACCTACAACGCGACAACCATTCTGGACAATGGCACGGCCTACACTGCATTTTTCACCCTGAAGCCCAAGAAAGGGCGTTTTGATGGCATCCGCCACAAACTGCGCCTATATGTCGAAAGTGCGCACCATCGACCACAACCAGAAGACGGCCAAAAGGTGAAAGTTTCCGCTATTGTCAGTAAGGCACTGAAGGGCGAAACGGTGAAGTATTTCAGGCGTTAGAAAAGCCGAAGGAGCCGCCCTTGCAGGCAACTCCTTGGTTATCTCGACGATCTCTTGGGCCTAAGCCGTATCCACTATTCCAGTTGGACAACTCGCGTTGCGGAAGGAACCTCACAGTCGATCTGGTGTCCTTATGGGGTATATATAGACATAAACAAGTTACGAGTCAATTAAGGCATGCCTAACCTTACTAATAGGTTTCTGCATGCAAACATGCAGAAACCTCCCGTTATGATTGTTTTTGCAGCGCGACGTCCCTATAAGATGAGGTAATCAAAATCCAGAAAAGCCACATATTGGCTCAGGCATTCCAATTTGATGAAAGATTATTATGACTGAACAGGCCATTGATATAGCAGAACAATTTGAAAAAGCTCTAAACAGCCCAAAACAAACGTGGATGCTGTGCGCGGGAATCAGCTACCCTGCCAACATTCCTCTTATGATCCCGTTGACAAAACGAGTGCTTGATCTTGCGCGAACAGAAAAATTCCTTGGGAACGATGACATTCTAAACGTCATCGAGGCGATTGAGGGTGATATAGACGAAAATGCCCATATTGAAATCTTTCTCACCCATCTAGCCGACCTCATTTCAATGAGTATGCGAGCCCGTGATAACAAAGCCCAAGTCGGTGCTAGTAAGGTTTCTTTTGAAACGCTGACCGCACTTCATAATGGCCTCCTCGAGTTGATATCAACCACCATACGATGGGGTTACTGCGCGGCTTGGGACGACAATCCAGAGCTGGTGGGAACATCAGAAGAACCGATTGTTAAAATTGATGAACACCTAAGTTTTGTTGATGCTATCTTTCAGAAAAACCAAGCCGGATTAGAAAATATTCGCGGCACCATTGAGTTTTTCACAACCAACTACGACACGCTGATCGAAGATGCATTGGCGCTTAAGCAAATACCGTATGACGATGGGTTTATCGGTGGTGGTGTTGGTTTCTGGGCTGGCTACGACATTTCAGAACATCGTTTAGCAAAAGCGAGGGTTGTAAAATTGCATGGTTCAATTGATTGGGTCGCGCCTAAGCACGACGCATCTCAGCTTCTCCGCACACGGTTCAGCGATAAATACCCAAAGGCGCGAAATGCTGTGGTTATCTATCCTCAATCTACGAAATACATAAATACTCAACTCGACCCCTTTTCAGCGCTTTTCAATAGATTCCGTCAAAACCTGTCTGACGGGGCTGAGCGTATTCTACTTATCTGTGGGTACTCGTTTGGTGATGAACATATCAACGATGATATTGAATATGCGATGTCGAGAAAAGATAGCCGCCTGACAATGGTTGCCTTTTCTCAAGAAAATAATGGTTTGCCTGAGCAGCTTGAAACTTGGCGCAATACTTCGTGGGGCGAGCGCATCTACATTGCCTCAGACAAAGGGCTGTACCATGGAAATGCTGGGCCATTCTGGGGGACTGATGATGGCCGATCATGGTGGACGTTTGCGGGTGTGACAGACCTACTCTCTAATGGCCTACCTCAAGATATACAGGAAGCACTGACATGAGCACCGCAAGCGCATTTTTGATTAGCGATGATCTGGAAATCGGCACCGTATTTGAAGTTTCAGGCAATTCAATCAAAATTGCTTTGGACAAAAAAATCACCGAATTAACACGCGGCTACAAAGGACGAGTGTATTCAGTCGGGCAGTTAGGCAGTATTATAAAACTGCACATGGGCCGAAAATTGATTTTTGCAACTGTCAGCCTATTGCGGTTGCAATCTGATGAGGAAGCGGCAGCAATTGCAGCAACCACGGGTATCGCCTCGCCAACAATGGACAAAAGGGTGATTGAAGCCGATTTGTTGGGGGAAGCATGGTGGCACACCCAATCCGAAATCTTAGATTTCAGACGCGGAATAAGCACATACCCCCTTCCTCTTCAACCAGTATATCTAATGACTAAAGTGGAAACACAGACGCTTTATGAAAGCGTTGAAAGCACGAGAGACGACGAGGTTAACTGTCATGTGCCCATTGGAACCTACATAGGTGCATCGCGTGTCACCTGTCGTGCAAATATGGACAAATTATTTGGTCAGCATAGTGCAATTCTTGGCTCAACAGGAGCTGGGAAATCCGGAACGGTCGCTTCAATTTTACATTCGGTCATCGCGCATAAAGCTGTTAATGAGCAAGAAACGAGCTCCCGAATTGTCGTGATCGATCCTCATGGCGAATATAGCAAGGCATTTCAAGGTGTTTCGACTGCATTCAAGGCCTACGATTCACCGCATGACAAAGAAGAAGGCGCTATAAAGCTAAAGCTTCCATTTTGGCTGATGTCGAGTGATGAGTTTCGTTCGCTTGCTGTTGGAAAAGCCGAGGTTGAAGCGACGTCACAAGCAAATGCGGTCTACAAAGCGCTCACTCACGCAAGAATGGCGCAAGCGGGATTGATTTTAAAGGCAGATGAAATCAACGTTGCTAATCTTGAAGAGCACAATTCACCACAAGCACCTATCGTACGGACCGAAGGCACGCCAGACGAACAACAAAAACGCATGGATGCAATCTCTAGCTTTGATAGAGACAAGCCGAGACCGTTTCAACTTGATGAATTTCTAGCACATATCACAAAGCTACAATCCAAACGATGGCACCAGGGAAGATGGCAAGATAAAACAGCATCAGAATTGGAAAAAATGTCGTCCATTCTAGACAAAATCAGGGTTCTGAAAACGGACAACCGGATACAATTTCTGATGAACGATTATCTGGCTGATGGCTTAACCTTAGCCGACGTTCTAAAACAATTCATTTCCATACAAGGTGACAATGAAACCAAAATTCGGATTATCGATATCTCAGGTCTTCCAAACGAAGTTGCCGGTCCGCTAACTGGAGCTATTGCTCGCCTCCTATTCCAATATAAGCTCAACCAATCACGACCAGAAAGGGAGAGAGACCCCATTTTGCTCGTGTGCGAAGAAGCACACCGATACGTGCCAAACCGTGGTGACGCGCAGTACGCAGTCGCTCAGGACGCAATTAGACGCATTGCGCGTGAGGGGCGTAAATATGGCCTCGGCTTGATGCTTGTGTCGCAACGCCCTGCTGACGTTGAAGGCACGGTTATTTCTCAATGTAATTCATGGATTGTATTGAGATTATCAAACAGCCATGATCAACAACATGTGTCACGGTTTTTGCCTGACAGCTTATCAAACATGACTTCTGCGCTGTCCTCACTTCCGAGGCAGGAAGCATTGTTCGTCGGTGAAGCAGCCGCTCTCCCAGCTCGAATAAAAATCAATTCTCTGCCTGAAGACAAACTCCCTGACTCAAATGACATATCGTTTGCAAAAGCATGGTCAGATGATGTGCCCTATGACGCCTTCTTAAACCAAATTTGTAAAAATATGCAATCCTAGCGGTCTGTTTCGAACCATCGTTTATGGTCATACTGTATAACTCTCCCCCACGACCAAATCCTTCCCCGATAAGCCCAGCTCGGGAATTCTGTATTCATTGCGCCAATAAACCAAACGCATAATTAAGCGCCCGTCTTCTCCTTGAAACACACACCGCAAGCAAGCGGGTTCGCCCCAGATACCAAATAGCGCAGTCAAGGTTTCATTTCCCGGCAATCGGCTCACCTTCTCAATACTTTTCCATGGGATGCCGAACGCTAAAAACTGATTGTAGCTCATTGTAAATTTTGGGCTTTCCATTTCTTTTTTCCTTTCATATTTCCATTCCATAGGAGTTTTCGTGCTCATTCGTGGCTAATTCCCGTTCAAACGCCTCGCGGCGTCCTTCGCTAATCTCAAGCTCTCGTGCAGCTTCTGTTCCAGCGCTTCGTAATTCTCGGCCTCGTTCAGCAACCCGTTCAAGGCTGCGGCCAATGACATTTGTGATTGCAGTAACTGCGCCAAGCAGACGCTCAGTAAATCCAGCCGTTGCGTCATCAAATCGGTCGAGCGCTGTTCCAATCCGCGCAATTCGTTGGCTGATATTTCCGAGGCCTTCACCAATCGCTCGACGTAGCCCAGCAATTCGCGCTCCAATGCTGTCAGGGGTGTTTGGGCCATCTATTCCCCCACTTTCAGGCATGTCACTGAGCGCCCCGCTAATGTGCATGTTCTCAGTTCCGCAATCGTAGGGTCCAAGATCAGATAGGTCTGCCCCTCGTGTATGATCCGCTGAATCCCGTAAACCTGCATCTGCCAGTTCCGGTTCAGATCGGCCATCATCCAGCTCCACAGAAACGTCAGGCCCAGCAGACTCATGATCAGCACCAATGCCATTCCCATCACCATCCATGGTGAAAACCAGATCAAGCGCCTGATCTTCATCAACTGATCGCTCCACGCCATCCCGCTCCAATGCAGAAAGCTGCGGATATCGGTCTCGATTGTATTCTGCGCGTCTTGCGCAGTGGTCTGCAAATCGTGCCTGAAGGTCTCCAAGCTCAACTGCATCAAGGCGGTGTGCTCTGCCCTGATCTGTTCCAAATCCGCGTTCAGCTTCTCGCTCAAGCGTGTTTTCGGCTTGCCAGTCGTCATGGAATATTTCTCCTTTCAAGCGCCAACGCTCGTCGGTTTCGGGGTCTTTGACGGTGATGTATTTTGCGCCCGCACGAGGGATATCAAATCCGGCATCCGTTAAGGCGTCCAGCAGCGCGGCTCGATCATGGATCAGACCCACAGATATCTGATCCATGATCCAGCCGTGCAGCGCCTTGCGACTTTGGGTGCGCTCCGGTGACTCAATCACTAGCTTGGCCTCTAAAGCCCTTTCAAGGTCCATTGGGTCCGCCCAGCCATGTTCCTTGTTCAGCATGTCACGCAGGCTGTCGTATGGTTTCTGGTAGCCGGGTGGCGCAATGTTCAGGCTTTTGCCTGTGGTCAGTTCCATGCGTGGGGTGCAGAAATGCAGCTCAACTCGGTCTTCGTGGCTGTGGCGCACCCAAAGGCATTCGTATTGCTCCCCGTCCATTCCGGCAAAAGCAAGGGCTTCAAAGGCATCAATCACCTGCTGCTGTTCGTCCTCATTGGGGGCATCCTCATTGGCAAAGCTGATCACACCAGCACGATAGCTCCACTGGTGGCGACAAGCGTCAATCAGTTCAATCATGCGGTCAGGATTGCCACGCAAAACCTCGGGCAATGGATCGCGCGTCACCATTTCAGGTGCGCCGTGTTCATCGCGGATCAAGTCGCGGTTGTCATCGTAGGCCAGCACCTGACTTGCGGTCAGATAGCCAACCGGACCCGCGCCGCCGCCCTTGCCGTTGCTGAACATCTTGATCAGCATTTGGCGGCCTTGGTGATCTGGGCCAACTGGCGCTCGATCACAAGAAGCCGAGCGGCAACCTTTAACACATCAATATCCGCCACATGCCCAGCTTTGGCCGCCCGATTAAGCCACCGTGCAATCTGATTGAGGTTGCCGCCCACGCGCCCCACAGCCAACACCAAGGCCGGATCAACACGCGGTGAAGCCTTACGGCGGCGCGGGTTCACATGGCCCATAGCCTCACGCAACAACTGGGCAACAGGCACACCAGCCAGTGCCGCCTTGCCCCGCAGTTCGGCTTTCTCGGCACAGGTGCAGCGAAAGACAAACGTGTCGGTCAGTGGCTCTTTCTTAGGGTGCTTGCGCCCGTGGTTGGGGTTCGAAGGGGAGGCTCGCCGCCCCTCGCATGGCCCCGTGTCAGAAGCGCCAGCGTATGACATGGGTCGCCTTGCTGATCGCTCTTCTGTCGAATCGGTTGCGGTCACGATCTGAGGCCTGCGGCTTGGATTTGCGCCTCGGTCACCAGCTTTGAGGCGAGCAATCCTTCGATTTGTTTGGCTGTGATGTGACGACACAAGGGATGGCGGTCTGTAACCCACCTTGCCAAACCTTCTAGAATTTCGACCCGTTTCACCTCCGCCTTTTCATGGCTTTTGGCGATGTCCTCAACATAGCCCCGCCAGCGACCTAACTTGAACCAGTTGTCGGAAAAGCAGACCTTGGAACGAGTGAAACCCGCGCTGTCGGCGGCATAGGTTTGGACGGCTTGTAGCAAGTCTTCCGGCGCAACCCCTTCCTTCATGGCCTCTTCAACCTGGGCAAGGCAGGCCGCTTTGCCGCGTAATCGGTCGGGCGGATATGCCGCCAAAATCTTCTCAGATTCTTCATCCTCCACTGCCTCGCGCTTGCGCGAAGGAGGTTCTTTTACAGGTTTAATGGTAAGGTTCGTGTCTCGATTTGGGACTAGCCCCGTCCCACTTCTGGGACTCTTCCCTTGTCTTTTTGAGACTTTAACCTCCGTCCCATTTTGAGACCCAACCCCCTTCGCACCACTACTCCCACCATTCACGCGTGAGCTTGGGCCAAGGGTAATATCAAGGTGCAATTCATACTGATTGGCCCCTCGCCCTCCGTCGCCATCACCACGGGCATGGCGCGTAATTAGGCCGCATTGTTCCAACGTCGTCATATGCCGAAATAACGTTGCGCGGCCCATCTCACATTCATGCGCTAGCCGCTTTGCACTTGGATTGCACTGGCCAGTTTCTTTGTTGTGGAAGTCTGCCAGTTGGATCAGCACAATCTTGGCGGCAGGCTTCAATCCTTTGACGTTCGCAGCCCAGATCAGGGCAACCCCACTCATGCCCCCTTTCCCCATACCAACTGCGGGCATTTTCCGGCGTTTGAAACATTCTCGTTAAGTTCACCCTTTGTCAGGGGATGTTTTGAAACAAAACCCCTTTGAATTATTTGAATAAATGACCGGATTGCAAATCCGTGTACACCGGTTCGATTCCGGTACTCGCCTCCAGACTTTTCAAAGGGTTAGCCACCTCACCCTTTTCGCGGGTATCACATAGGGTATCAGGTTCGCGTTCCGGTCCTGTTCTGTTCACCTGCGTTTCTCCCGTGCCTGGCGGGCGCGCATGATCTGCCTGGCTTCACCCGCATACTTCTCGATCATCTCTTTGGTGGCATGGCCGGAGTAGCTTGCGATCTCATCATCGCTGCATCCTGCCCAGGCCAATTCCATGACGCCGCGATAGCGAAGGGCGTGCAGGTCATAGGCTTCGAGGCCAAGGCGGCGGCGTTCCTTCAACATGATCTGAGCCATATAGCGGTAGCTCATGGGGTTGCCGTCGCGCTTTGTCAGGATCGGACGGCTTGGCAAGGGAACCGCACCAAGGGCACTCAGCGCCTTGTCCAACGCGCCTTTCAGGTGGCCCGTGCAGGGAAGCACCAGCGGCTTGTCCGTCTTGTTCTGGCGAATGGAAAGCGAATCGCCGTCATAGTCCCCCCATCGAAAGGTTACCCAGTCGCCAGGGCGCTGCACGCTGCCGATCCCGATTTCGAAGATCAGGCGCGGCAGATCGCGGGCCTGGGCGCGAAACAGGTCAACCGCGTAATCCGGCCATGGCACATGCGCCTTTTGTCGCTCCGGCGGGGTTTTGAGCGCGCGGACGCCTTTTGCCGGGTTGTTCTTGATCCAGCCAAGATCAATCGCGTGTTCACACAGGATAACAAACATTTGGGGGATATAGTTCGCGAACCGCGTCCTGTGGGCATTCGCCTTCTGGGCGGCGATCACGTCTGCCCTTGTCAAAGCCTTCACGTCCCGTGTGCCAATCCTTTCCTTGAGGTAAATCAGCACCCTTTCATAGTCCTGCCGGGTGCGGGGCTTGAGGTTAAGCCAACGGTCGGATGAACGGTAATCTTCAATCAGCGCATTCCAGGAAGTCTTTGCGCGCATACGCTTGCCGCCTAGAATTTCCCAATACTGGCGGTCAAATTCGGCGGTGCCTTCCTGGGCGGTAATCCGGTGGTATCTGCCCTTGATGCGCACATACCAACGCCCGCTTGGATGCTGCCAAAGGTATTTCTTTACCATTGCACACCTACCATTCCGTCAACCGCCTCGCCGGATATGATCCCCCTGATCTCTTCAATGTCCCAGCGTTTCAGCCCGCCAATTTCACGCGGCGGCGGCAAATCCCCCTGTTCGACAAGTCGCCTGAAATCGGCTAGCTTCATGTCCAGCATCTTTGCGGCGCTGGACTCACTTGCGAATATAGGCGAAGGCGCAGGCATTTGATCAGGTTCCTTCAAATCTTGACGGCAGGCCGGGCCATGCCGAAGCCCCGGCCTGCCGATTGGGAGTGCGGACACCATCAACCAACCTTACACCCCCTTTGACGTGGTGAATGCCACGGTTTTCGGCGCGCTGGCCAAAGCCCTGGCGATGCGGCGTTCCAGATCGGCAATGGCGGCGGCCATTTCGGCGTCCGAGCCATATTCCACCCGCTTGCCCTCGTAGAGCAGCGAGCGCAGCCCTTGGGCGCGCGCCCGGATGAGCGCGTCCAGCAGGGTTTCCAGCTCGGCCGTGTCGATCGCCATCAGCCCACCCGATACCAGCCGCGCCAGTCGATCCAGCCGGCCCCGAAGTCGAGACGCACCTTGACCATGAGCCCGTCCACCTCGAACCCGGCCCTGGTTTCGATCTGCGGCCCCGGCGCGCCTTCCAGATAGGCATATTCGAGCCCGTCGATCTGGGCCGGGTCGGCCGCCAGATACCATTTGCCGGTATCGGTCAGGCGCGGATCGACGATCAGCGAAAGCGAGGCAAACGGGTTGGTGTCGCTGGCCCTGGTGGCCTGCACCTGGGAAAGCGCCTGCTCCATGGTGGTTTCCAGCTCGGGCGGCACCAAAACGAATTTTGGCACCACGTTGATTGCCTCGCCGGCCAGACCCTTCTGGCGGCGCATGGCCAGCCGGGCGGTGTTCAGATCGGACGTGATATTGGCCACCGTGCTGCCAGAGGAAGCGGAAGTGTTGCCATGCGAGGACGCTTGAAACACCGTCTTGCCGTCGCTCATGGTCGGGTTGGAGGCAATGAGGCCGGCGATCTGCGCGGCCTCGAAGGCGCGGGCGGCGGTGCCCATGTTGGCGGCGATCCGGTCGAATGCCCCCAGATCATCATTCACCAGCGCCTTGCGGCTGATTCCGAAGATCTTGCCGAAGGTGTCCAGCCTGTAGCTTTCCGCCGCCTCGTCGATGGTGCCGAAGGTGTATTCGCCGTGCTCTTCCACCTTTTCCAGCGCCGGCGACGCGCCCAGCATGATCGCCTTCCTGTCGCGGAAGTCGCGCGCCGTGGTCTGCCGCGCCAGCCGCCGCGCGCCTTCGGGTGCGGCTTCATAGCTGCGCCGCAGGCTGCGGCCGAGCGCATTGCCGAGGATTTCGGGATAGTCGCTGGTCGTGTGCAGGGCGCGGGTGATTACGGTATCATCCGTGGCCGCGTTGACCGTGAAGCCGCGCAGGCGCAGCACCTCGCGGGCCAGATCGGGGATGCGCAGCCCGGCAAAGCGCCGGGCCTCGGGCGAAAGCTCGTGCTCGGGATGCAGGCGGGCGAACAGGGCTTCGCCGGCGCGCTCGGCCACCACCTCGGGGGCGTCGTGATCGAAGGTGATCTGCGCCCGCGTGGTGCGCGGTGCGCTCTCGGCGCTGCGGCTGCGCATTGCCTCGAAAGCGGCGCGGCGGGCCTCTTCGGCCGTGGCCTCGGCGTCGATCTGTTCATCCGCCCAGGCGCGGGACAGGCCGGCTGTTTCCGCGATCCGGCGGATTTCCGCGTTCATCTCGGCGCGGGTTTCGGTTTGCGGCTCTTGCGGCCGCTCGATCGTCTGCTCGACGGTTTCCATGACAAGTTCTCCTTTGCGGAAATGAGCCCCCGGATCGGCCGGGACCGGAACGATGGAAGCCTCGAACGGAATCCATCCTTCTGCGATGCGAACGCGCTTGCCGCGCTCGCGGATTTCCTTCCAGCCTGTGACCGTGTAGCCGATCGACAGGCCGCGAATGGTGCCGTTCTGGATGTCGTCCAGGATCGCCTGGGCCGAAGGGTTCGAGCGGAAACGAATGCGCACCCAGAGCCCTTCGGGGCGTATCTCGGCCTCCTCGATCACGCCCAGCTGGTCGCGGGTCGAGCTGGCCCGATGAGCATCGAGAACCGGCCCGCCGACCAGGCGCGACAGGTCGGCGTTTTCCAGCGGAATGCGCTCGATATAGCCCGCGCGCTGCACGTCCGCCCCTGTGGAAACGATCGCCTCCACCGTGCGGGCCTCCGGGTCCAGCGTGGCGGGCTGCGGGGAAAGGCTGCGAATGTGCATGGTCATGCCTTGCCCTCCTGATCGCGGGCGCGCTCGGCGTCCAGTTCATCAATGTCGCGGCCGCGCGCGGCCACCACCTCTTCGCGGGATTTCAGCCCGGCCTCGATCGCAGCCACATCCGCCGCAACCTCCTTGGCCGGGTCCACCCATTGCCAGCCGGGGGCGACGAAGCGCACGGCGCGGTAATCGGCCAGCGTTTCCGGGTCGGCCGGGATGGTGCCGGCCAGGGCCTGCACCTCGATCCAGCGGTGCCAGAGCGGGCGCAGGAATTGGCGCTCGATCAACGCCCTTTGCAGCATCTCGGCGCGGCGGCGAAACTCCAGCAGCCCGACGCGGGCCGAGGAATAGGTGGCCTCGGACATATCGCCGGTCAGCTGCTCATAGGTCAGCCCGACGCCGGCGGCGATCTCGCGATCCTGGGCGCGCAGGAAGCCGACCGATTGCGAAAGCCCGCTGCCCGCGCCGGAAAAGGTCACATCCGCACCCGGCGGCAGAACCCGCATGGCCCCCGGCTCCAGCGCCACGTTCAGCGACGATCTCGAGGTTTCGCCGTCAAAACCCGCGCCGGTGCCGTCCGGGTCGCGGATGAAGCCGGTCATCAATGCGGCCACCTTTTCGCGCATCAACAACGCATCCGCAGTTTCGTCCCGGTCGCGCAGCTTCAACAGCACCGGGGCCAGCCAGGACAGGCCGCGCACCTGCCCCACAAACAGCCGGTCGAAGATGTGCAGAATGTCCGAGGCCGGCACCCGCACCGGCGCGCCCCAGCCGCCGGCCATGCTGCCGGGCGGGTCGCGGTAGATGTGATAGGCCACCACCCGGTCGGCGGCGTCGAGCTCGATGCCCGAGACGATCCGCCGCCCCTCGCCCAGGTCGCGATCAAGGCTGGCGTCGATCTGATCGGCCGCGATCGGCTTGAGCTCCAGCCCGCCATCCTCGTTGACGATCATCTGCAAGAACGCCTCGCCGTCGCGCACCAGACAGCGCGCCAGCTCCAGCATGTGCGGGGCGATCAGGGCTTCGAAGGCGGCATTCAGTTCGCGCGCCACGTCCGGGTCCGGGTGCTGGGAGCGGGCGTTCCAGCCGGGGCCGATCAGGGCGGCCACCCAGGCTTCCACCGCGCGGTTGGCCTGGGGATTGTTGAGGTAGAGCGCGCCGGCGCGTTTCTCGACCGTCTGGCGCGCGGCGATGGTGGAGCGGGCCGGCTGGTCGAGCACCGCCGCTCCTTCCCAGCGCCGCCCGCCGCCGGCGGCCTCGATGCCCGAGCGGCGGAACAGCCTTTGCCACCAGCGCGCATTCGCGCGGCGCACCTGCCGAGACGGGGAGCGGGCGGACTCTTTCATTCGGCTATTTCCTCTGCTTCCGGCAATCCGAGTTCCTGCGCACGCTGCACGACAAAGCGGGCCGCCCTGGTCGCGTTGGCAAGGAACACGCGTTTGCCGGATATGTATTTGTAGGGGCCTTCCTCGGTCTGCCTGGGAATTTCATCGTGATACTTGCTGAGGATTTGCGACAGCGATCCGCAAAGGTGCTCACGATAGGTTTCTGTTTTTCCGTCCTGCATCAGACCTTCAAACACGCAAACGCCGACCCAGATTTCTGGCCTTGCGAGATACGCCGTGCCCACAGTCAACGATACGGAATTGGTGACGAGGCGCGAGGCATATTCGGCACCCAACCCTTCGGGATAGGTTTCGGTGGATTCCTGCGCGACGAAATCCAGTTCGACACGCAGCCGAAAAGCATCGTCCAGCGAAAAATCCTGCCACTTGGCGGCGTTTTCATCCCTTGCGACATGGAATGGAAGCTGTTTGCGCTTGCGCAAGAGATTGAAACGGGGCGCGTCGATCCCGACGCAATGAATGATACCGGCTCGGCGCATTAGGCGTCTCCGCATTGGTTTTCTGGTTGCCCTAGAAATGCCAATTCCCCCAAACGGAGTCAATTGATATCTTTTCTGGCCAACTTGAACCGCCATGAACCGCCATGAAACACCATGCGACAGGATCAGCCCGCCCCGCATCCGGTCAGGTTCCGCGCCTCGATCCACAATTTGCCTGATTCCCAATCTGGAAACAGGCTGCCGCGCGCCGAGTTCACGATTGCCTTGACGGCAAAATCGGCGGCGGTGGTGCTGGGCAGGGCCATCATGCGACGTTCAACGGCCTGCATTTCCTTGATAATACGATCTTCGGCGGCTTCCTCGTTTTCGGCGTTGAGCTGCTCCCGCAACCGCTCATGCTGGTAAAAAAGGCGCAGGATTTCGCTTTCTGTCCTTGCGTAAGTATTTCTCGGCAGCAGCACCAGCGGCGCGGCCAACAGGCTGCGGCGGCTGAGTGCAGGCAAAACGGTATCGGTCGCGCAAACGCGGTCTTTGGGCATTGTCTCGGTCTCCCGGTGTGGTATGATGCTGAAAGTATCAGCATAACAGGCGCGGGCATGTCAATACCAAAAGTATCAGTCGAGCAAGTAAAGGCCGCGCGTGCTTTGTTGCGATGGTCCCAAGATAAATTGGCGCAAAAGTCTGGCGTGTCGCTTCCGACAGTGAAGCGCCTGGAAGCCGCGAAAGGTGAATTAGGCGGTCGCGCCGAAACCTCTGCCGCTATCCGCGCCGCCCTTGAGGCTGCCGGGATCGAGTTCATCGCCGAGAATGGCGGCGGGCCGGGGGTGAGGCTGAAAAACCGATTAAAGGAGAACGAAAATGGTTGAGTTTTACAAAGAGGTAGCCAGATACCAAGCGACAATCCAACACCAACGAACAGGTGACATTGTCGACTTCAAAGCGGTCGTTCTTGAAGGACCAAGTGATGGTCGGTTTCACATTCAATATTCGCACACGTGCAGAGCGGAAAATGCGATTGGCTTCTGGTATTCGGATTCCATGACGGGTGCTCAATCAGCCGAAGAGGCAGAAGTGAAAGTCCGATCTTGGGCCGAAACCATCGAAAAGAGTTTCGAGGTAGGCCCCTGGAATGAAGACATTTAAGAAATCGGCTTCACCGCCGTTTCATCCAGTTCGAGCGCAGCACCGGCGCGGGGCGCGCGGGCGGCGGGGCCTTGCCGGTCAGCTCGGCGCGGCGGCGGTGCCAGTCGATATTGACGATCTGGCGCGCGGCCATGGCATAGATGGTGCAGTCCAGCGCCTCGGCGCGCTTGCCGGGAATGCGCTCGAAGCTGCGCACCGGCTGGCCGCGCCGGTAGCGCACCACGGCGCGCTCGCTGGTCAACTGCTCGAACCACACCGGCGGCAGGTCGGCCGAGAACCGCACCAGCCCTTCGCGCGACAGCCGGGCGAACAGCTGGGTTTTCAGCGTGTCCACCCCCACGATCCACAGCCGCGCGCCTGATCTGGTGCGTGAACCCGCGCGCTCGATCGGCGGGCGGTTGCCGGGCGCGCCCTTGATCGCCAGCACCTTGCGGCGCGTGCGCGGGGTGCAGAACGCCGTCACCGCCTGCATGGTGGTGCCGTCGCCCGCATCCACCGCCGCCGCGTCCACGCCCAGCCTGCCGCCCAGGGCGTGGGCGAAGCTCTGGCGCAGCAGGCCGTCCAGTTCCGCCCAGGTCTCGGGCGCGTCCCATGCGCCCCAGATCACCTTGTGGCCGAGGATGAAGGCGGTGCCATCCTCGGCCCAGCCCGTGAGGGTGATTTCCAGCCGGTCATGCTGCACGTCGCAGCCCGCCGTCAGCGCCAGCACCTCTTCGGGCAGGCGGTCGAGCCCCCATTGCTCGGCCCGTCCGGCCAGCGCCTCTTCGTCCAGTTCGTCGCCCTCGCCGCGCCAGCCCTGGGCAAGGATGGTGTTGACGAAGGTCTGCAAGGTCAGCGGATCATCCTTGACCGCCAGAAACTCGGCCACCAGCTTCGGCCAGGCGGCATTGGCGTGCAGGCTGACCAGGGCGTTGAGGCGAAAGCCCGCATGGCCCTCCACTTCGGGGTGCAGGGCGCGCCATTGCCCGGCGGCGACCATCTCGGGCTTGTGGCGCTCGGGCGTCTCGGCGGCGCAATGGGGGCAGCGCCAGCGCGCGGTTTCGGGGCGGCCTTCGTCCCAGACGATATGTTCCCAGGTGATTTCAGAGAACGCGCCGCATTCGGGGCAAGGCACCTCGAAGATGCGCTGATCGGACGCCGCCCAGGCGCGCAGAACGTGGCTGGTGGCTTCGTGCACCGGGGTCGAGCCCAGCACGATCTTGCGATCCGGGAAGGACAGGGTGCGCCGCTCGGCCAACAGGATCGGCGAGCCCTCGGCCGTGGCCTCCATGCCGTCGGCCTCGTCGATGAACAGCACGCGGGCATTGTGCCGGCGCAGGTTGCGCGGCGCGCGGGCGGCCACCACCTTGAGCGATCCACCGGCAAAGCGGCGCGACAGCAGCGTGTTGCGCTCGCCTTCCTCGCGATCGTCGGACAGGGCGCGGGCCACGGCGGGCGTTGCGGCAAAGATCGGCTCCACGTCGCTGACCATGTAATCGCGGCAATCGGCCTCGGCCGGCAGCAGGCACAGGATCGGCGCGGGCTCGTTGGCGATGAAAGATGCAAGCGCCGAGGTCAGCAGCGTGGTGAAGCCCACCCGCACCGGCTTGACCAGCGTCACCCGCTCGATCAGGGGATCTCCGATCGCGTCGGCAATCTCGCGCTGAAAAGGCCACAGACGCACCGGGCCGGGCTGGGCCGAGACGCCTTCGGGCAGGACGATGTTCGCCTCGATCCAGTCCGACAGGCGCAGGCGCGGCGGCGGGATCAGGGCGGCAAGCGCGTTTCTGGTGATCCGGTCAATCGTTTCCATGGCCAAGCTCGCAAAGCGTGTCGCGCAGCTCGCGGTCGATCCGCTGCACCTGTTCGGGGGAAAGATCGAGGGCACCGCGCAGGCGCGAGGGCACGGCAAGGATGCGGGCGCGCAGGTTGCGCAGAATGTCGGCCCAGCGCCGTTCCACCTCGTCGGCCTTGACCAGCTCGCCGCGCAGGGCAGCGTTCTTCAGCTCCTGGGCGTCGGCCTGGGCGCGGGCAAGGCGGGCGCGCTCGCCGGTCAGGGTCAGGGCCTCGTCCCCGCCACCGCGCCCGCTGGCCACGCCGCGCAGGTGCTTGACGTAGTTGCGGGTCGATTGTTCCAGGTCGTAGGAGTTGCGCCCCAGCCGGATCGCGATGCCGCGCTTGACCAGCTGGGTGAGCATGGCCGGGGTGATGTCGAACAGGTCGCACAGGTCGGAACCGCCGATGCAATGCACCGCCTGATCCCTTTCCAGCCCCGGCAGTTCCTGAACGATCCGCATTTCCTTAATCCTCTGGTTTTCCTTGCAAAGCCCGAAATGCCGCGCCTCGCTCCCCCGCATAGGGATCGCCCCGGAAGGACCCGTGAAGCCTTTGAAGATCAACCATTGCTTGCCTTCCTCTCGCGCGCGGCCAGCCATTTGCGCACCGCTGCCCGCCGATAGAAGACACGCCGGCCCACCTTGACCAGCGGCGGCCCCTTGCGCTCGGTCGCCCATTTCGCCAGCGTGCCGGGAGCAATCCCCAGTTCTTCGGCCAGCTCTTCGCGGCTGAGCCAGTCGGACATGAATGCGCGGCTGTCTTTCATGCGCAGCCTGCCGGTTCGCATTCGGCCAGCTTCACATCGCCAAGCGAGGGAAGCGGGGAAACCTGATCGGCCGCGGCGCGCATCCGTTCCGCCGCCTCGATGCCGCCCATGGAAACCACCATGGCCGCAGCCGCCTCGGCATGACAGCCTGCCACCACCGCTTCGGGGGCGAACCCGTGTTCGCGCACAAGAGCCTTCATCACCTCGCGCAGCGCCTGCGCCGTGGCCATGGCCTGCTGGTGAAGCTCGTTGTCGTCTTTCTCGTTCATCTTTCCTTTCCAATCCTGTGTCTGCTCATTGGTGAGGTTCGGAGCAAAGGGCATAGGGCGACTGCCCGCGCCATGCCGGCCCGGCAGTCCCCAGCCCTTCGCGTTTGCCTGCTCATCGGAGCCGGTCCGTCGCTTCGGGCCCGATCGGTCATGCACCCCTGCCGATCGGTTGGCCGCTACTTTCGAAACCTGGGTGCGGTTCCGGGGATCGGGGCTTCGGCCTTTCGGGCTACCCCTTGCCTTTGATCCCGCCCGTGGTAGGCTATACCGCAAATGGTGCCACCGTAGGTGACCCGGTCCACCATTTGCGGCCCCGCGTATTCAGTGCGCGGGGTCACTCTTTCTTCACCTCTCGATCAGTTCCGGTTCATCGTCGGTTTCGAAAAGCTCCTGCACCATCCGGCGCATGAGCCACGCCTGTTTCGGGCTGGGATTCCAGTCCGGTCGCTTGCCATGCCGCGCGATCGAGCGGGCAAAGCCGCGTGCCCATTGGTCACCACCGGGAGCCATCACCCGGCGCAGAACGCGCGGCCAGTAAATGGTCAGGATTTCGTCCAGTTCCCGTTCCGTCATGCCGCCGCCCTCCGCTGCACAAAGCGCAGGAAAGCCGCCTGCCGATCCGGGGCCATGCGCCGGAACGCAGCCAGACAATAGGCGTCAAGCTCGGCCGGGCTGGCCCATTCGGCCCATTGCGCTGCATCTTCCATGCCGCCAAGGAACGGCGGCAGCGGATCACCCGCCGCGCCAAGCGAGGCGGCGGCCGTCATGCGCGCCTGTTCCGCATCCAGAGAATTGAGCGTGGCAAACCCGAGCGCCGCCCGCTCGGCCGCGTCCAGCCGCGCCGCCGCCACAAGGCTGAAACCGGCCCAGGCTTCCGCCGTGCCAAGCGTCAGGCAATAGCCCAGCATCCGCGACATGCGCTTGTGCGCGGGCTGCATGTGGCGGGAAAGGATGGATTTCTTCGGGGTATCATGCTCGCCTTTTGTTCGGCAAATGTCCTGATACTGAAAATGGCCCTTGGTGTTGGTTTCCCTTGGAAAAATACTGGCTTGCAAATCCGTGTACACCGGTTCGATTCCGGTACTCGCCTCCAGACTTTTCA
>CAYSBG010000004.1:0-17918 GCA_964429125.1 uncultured Aliiroseovarius sp. | reverse complement strand
ATGGAGGGCAAGGCGGTTCTGTTCAAGCGCTTTGCCGACGTCAATGCCATCGATATCGAGCTTGATACCGAAAATGTCGAGGAAATCATCTGTGCCGTGCGCGCCATGGGGCCGACTTTTGGCGGCATTAACCTCGAAGACATCAAGGCGCCGGAATGTTTCATCATCGAGCAGACGCTCAAGGAACAGATGGACATCCCGGTGTTTCACGACGACCAGCACGGCACCGCGGTTATCTGTGCGGCTGGCCTGATCAATGCCTTGCACATTTCCGGCAAGAACATCGCCGAATGCCGGATTGTTCTCAACGGTGCCGGTGCCGCTGGGATTGCCTGTATCGAGCTGATCAAGGTCATGGGTGCCAAGCATGACAACGTGATTGTCTGCGACACCAAGGGCGTGATCTACCAAGGTCGCAAAGAGGGCATGAACCAGTGGAAATCGGCGCATGCCGCCAACACGGATCTGCGAACACTGGAACAGGCGATGCAGGGCGCGGACGTGTTCCTTGGTGTTTCAGCCAAGGGGGCGGTGACGGCGGAAATGGTTGCCTCGATGGCACCAAACCCGGTTATTTTCGCCATGGCCAACCCGGATCCCGAAATCACCCCAGAAGAAGCGCACGCCGTCCGTCAGGATGCGATCATCGCTACCGGACGTTCGGACTATCCCAATCAGGTCAACAACGTTTTGGGCTTTCCCTACCTGTTTCGCGGTGCGCTTGATATCCACGCCCGTGCCATTAACGATGAAATGAAGCTCGCCTGCGCCCATGCTTTGGCGGAACTTGCCCGCCAGGACGTACCCGATGAGGTGGCAATCGCTTACGGAAAGAAGCTTACATTTGGCCGTGATTACATCATTCCCACGCCGTTTGATCCGCGCCTGATCTATACCATCCCGCCGGCGGTGGCCCGGGCCGGTATCGACAGCGGTGTTGCGCGGCGCCCGATCATCGACTTTGAGCGCTACGAGGCAAATCTCAAGGCTCGCATGGACCCGACCGCCAGCATCCTGCGCGGCATCAACGCGCGTGCCCGTCAGGCCCAGGCCCGGATGATCTTTGCCGAAGGCGATGATCCGCATGTTCTGCGCGCCGCCGTGGCTTATCAACGTGGAGGCTTTGGCGAAGCCGTGGTGGTTGGCCGCGAAAGTGACGTCAAAGCCAAGCTTGAAGCGGCCGGTATGGCCGATGCGTTGGGCGAGTTGGAAATTGTGAACGCCGCCAATACTCCGCACCTGAAAACCTACAAGGCCTTTCTTTACGCGCGCCTGCAACGCAAGGGTTTTGACCGCCATGATGTGCACCGCCTGGCCGCCCGCGACCGGCACGTTTTCGCTTCGCTGATGCTGGCCCATGAGCACGGCGACGGCATGGTTTCCGGCGCCACGCGTAAATCGGCGCATGTGATTGAGCTGATCAACCATGTGTTTGACGCCGATGCCGCCGCAGGTGCGGTTGGCGTCACCGCGATCCTGCACAAAGGCCGCATCGTTCTGGTCGCCGATACGCTGGTCCACGAATGGCCGGAAACCGAGGACCTGGCGAATATCGCCGAACGCGCCGCCGGCGTTGCCCGCGCGCTGGGCCTTGAGCCGCGCGTTGCCTTTGTCAGCTTTTCCACCTTTGGCTATCCGATCTCCGAGCGGGCCGAGAAAATGCACGGCGCGCCCGATATTCTCGAACAACGCGGTGTGGATTTTGAGTTCGATGGCGAGATGACCGCCGATGTCGCCCTGAACATGGACGCGATGGCTGCTTTTCCGTTCTGTCGCCTGACCGGCCCGGCCAACATTCTGGTCATGCCCGCACGGCATTCCGCGTCGATTTCGGTGAAAATGATGCAGGAATTGGCCGGCGCCACCTTGATTGGCCCAATCCTTTCCGGAATCGACAAGCCAATTCAGCTGTGTTCGACCAATTCAACCGCCAACGACATTTTGAACATGGCGCTGCTGGCGGCCTGTAAAGTGGGGTAGTATGAGTATTTTCAACCTGGGTTCGATCAACGCCGATCATATCTATCGGGTGCCCCATCTGCCGGCCCCGGGGGAAACGCTTGCTGCTACCGATTTCACGACCGAACTTGGCGGCAAAGGCGCCAATCAATCCGTTGCGGCTGCGCGTGCCGGTGCCACGGTAAACCACATTGGCGCCGTTGGTTCGGACGGAAACTGGGCGTTAACGGCGCTCGCGGATTACGGCGTTAAAACTGGTGGAGTGCGCATTACCGAACGCCCCACCGCCCATGCCATCATCAATGTTGATGCAAGCGGCGAAAACGCCATCGTCATCTATCCCGGCGCCAACGAAAACCAGTCCCTAAATAGCGTATTAGAGACGTTACACGCTGCAAAACCCGGGGATATCCTGCTTTTGCAAAACGAAACGGATTTACAGTCTGAAACCGCCGAACACGCCCGCTCCCTTGGCATGTTCGTCATCTACTCCGCTGCGCCTTTTAATGCCAAAGCAGTGCGCACCATGTTGCCGTTGGTCGACTTGCTGGTGATGAACCTGGGTGAATATAGGGCGCTTTCCGCCGAATTCGCAACGCAAAGCTTTCCGGATCTCTTGATCACCAAAGGGGCCGATGGCGCGACCTGGAAAAGCGCCAAAGGTGACACCGAAACAGCGGCTTTTCCGGTCACCCCCGTTGATACCACCGGCGCCGGAGATTGTTTCATTGGAACGCTGGCTGCCGGTCTCGATCAAGGCCTCAACCGCGCCGCCGCCATGTTGCGCGCCGCCGCCGCTTCAGCCATTCAGGTCACCCGCCCCGGCACCGCCGCCGCCATTCCCACCCGCATCGAAGTCGATGCCTTTCTGAAAGCCCGCGCATGACCAGCCATGATGCCGCCTATGACTCGCGCAATGACAGTCTGAAAATATGGCTTAATGGGCGCTTGGTGCCCAAAGCTGAGGCATTGGTGAGCGTTTATGACAGTGGATTCATGCTCGGAGATGGTATCTGGGAAGGGTTGCGGCTCTATAACGCCCGCTTTGCCTTTCTTGACGAACACCTTGATCGGCTGTTCGAGGCCGCCAAGGCCATCGACCTGGACATCACCCTGCCGCGTGAAGCCCTTGTTGACGCGCTGGATCAGACCCGGCGCGAAAATGGCATGCAAAGCGACGCCCATGCGCGGTTGATGATCACCCGCGGCGTAAAAACCCATCCGTTTCAACATCCCGCACTCAGCCAAAGCGGCCCGACCATCGTTATAATCATGGAGCATTCAAAGCCGGTCACAGCCAAGCCAACCCGCCTTGCCACCGTGCCGCATATGCGCGGTCTGCCCATGACCCAAGACCCGAAACTGAACGCGCACAGCAAGCTTAACTGCATTCTCGCCGGGATTGCCGCAGACAAGGCGGGCGCTGACGAGGCATTGATGCTCGATGTGCATGGTTTTGTGAACACCACCAATTCCTGCAACTTTTTCATTGTCCGCAAAGGCGCGGTTTGGACCTCGACCGGCGATTATTGCATGAACGGCATCACCCGGCAAAAGGTCATTGATTTGTGTCACGCCGACGGCATCCCGGTGTTCGAGCGCAACTTCTCTCTGGTCGACACTTATGGTGCGGACGAGGCCTTTCTGACCGGCACATTCGGCGCGCAAACCCCGGTGGGGCAGATTGACGGGAGGGTGATCGGTACAGGCGACATCGGGCCAGTAACCAAACGGATTCGCGCGCTTTATCAGACCCTGATCCAGCGGGAAACGGCATAATGCGCATCGCCATGTGGTCCGGGCCGCGTAACCTTTCCACGGCAATGATGTACTCTTTCGCCGCGCGCCGCGACACGGCGGTGATGGACGAGCCGTTCTATGCGGCCTATCTGGCGAAAACCGGGCTGAACCACCCCATGCGCAATGAAATTCTTGCCGCGCAACCAACCGATCCGGCGCAGGTTGTGGCACAGATCACCGGCCCATTCCAGGCACAGCACAGCTATCAAAAGCACATGAGCCAGCACATGGTGTCGAACATACCGCGTGATTGGATGCGCGATTTCGTTAACGTCTTTCTGATCCGTCATCCGGCGCGGGTCATTGCCTCTTATGCTGCCAAGCGTGAATCACCAGAGCTGGCAGATATCGGCTTCATCCAGCAGGCCGAATTGTTTGACGAGCTTCGCGCCGCCGGGCAGGCCCCGATTGTGATCGACAGCCACGATATTCGCGATAACCCCGAAGGAATGCTGCGTGCCTTATGTACCGCGATTGGTCTGAACTGGGATCCGGCGATGTTGTCCTGGCCAAAAGGCGGCATTCCCGAGGATGGCGCCTGGGCGCCGCATTGGTATGGCGCGGTCTGGAAATCGACCGGGTTTGCCGGGGCCGAAGGGCCGCTGCCGGTTGTTCCCGACGCTCTTCGCGACGTTGAAAAACTTGCAACATTGCCCTACGAGCACCTCAGAGAATTTAAACTTTTCCCAAAACTCGGGTAGAAAGTTTAAACATTCAGTCCTTGGCCACACGCCGGTTGCGCATGGCAATCAACTTCAGTCGCAGAGCGTTGAGCTGGATAAATCCGGCCGCGTCGGTCTGGTCATAAGCGCCCATGTCCTCTTCAAAGGTCACGTGCTCCTCGGAATACAGCGAATGCTCCGACCACCGCCCAACGGTTTTCGCCGAACCCTTGTAGAGCTTCAGGCGAACATATCCGGTCACATGGTCTTGTGACTTGTCGATAGCTGCCTGCAACATCTCGCGTTCAGGGCTGAACCAATAGCCATTGTAAATCAGCTCGGCATAGCGCGGCATCAGCTCGTCTTTCAGGTGCATGGCGCCGCGATCCATGGTGATGCTTTCAATACCGCGATGCGCTTCCAACAAAACGGTTCCACCGGGGGTTTCGTAAATGCCGCGGGATTTCATGCCCACATACCGCCCCTCGACCAGATCAAGCCGGCCAATGCCGTGTTTTCCGCCCAATTCATTGAGTTTTGTCAATATGTTAGCAGGGGAAAGCGCTTCACCATTTATGCTGACGGCATCCCCTTTTTCAAAGCCGATTTCAACATACTCCGGCTGGTCCGGGGCGTCTTCGGGTGCGACTGTGCGTTGGAAGACATAGGCGGGGGCCTCTTCGGCCGGGTCTTCCAGAACCTTCCCTTCCGAGGACGTGTGCAACAGGTTGGCGTCGACCGAAAACGGTGCCTCGCCGCGCTTGTCCTTGGCGATCGGAATTTGGTGCTTTTCGGCGAATTCGATCAACCGGGTCCGGCTGCCAAGGTCCCATTCCCGCCACGGCGCAATCACTTGAATTTCCGGGTTCAGCGCATAGGCTGCCAGCTCAAACCGGACCTGATCGTTGCCCTTGCCCGTAGCGCCGTGCGAAATAGCATCAGCGCCGCTTTCTTCAGCAATTTCAACAAGTCGCTTGGAAATCAAAGGCCGCGCGATCGAGGTGCCAAGCAGGTACAGCCCTTCGTAAACTGCGTTAGCGCGAAACATTGGAAAGACGAAATCGCGCACGAATTCTTCGCGCAGATCTTCAATGTGAATGTTCTCGGGTTTAATACCCAGCATCTCGGCCTTTTTGCGCGCTGGCTCCAGCTCTTCGCCCTGGCCCAGGTCGGCCGTAAAAGTAATAACTTCACAGCCATATTCGATTTCCAGCCATTTCAGGATGATCGACGTATCCAGGCCGCCGGAATAGGCGAGGACGACTTTTTTTGGCGCAGACATGGGCGACTCCACTGGTAGGTTTCGGCGCGGGTTTATTGGGTTTGGCGCTGGGCGGCAAGGGGACGCCTTGCTTTACGGCGGCGAATCCGTCAAAGCCGATGTCATGACAGATTTTTGCGACAAAGCCCAAGCCGCTGAAAAGGAAATGCGCGCCCTTTTTCCGGCGACTCCCTTACAGCGCAATGATCACCTTTCGGCGCGGTTCGGCGCAGATATCTGGCTCAAACGCGAGGATCTTTCCCCGGTGCGCAGCTATAAAATTCGCGGGGCGTTTAACGCCATGCGTAAAGTCTTGGCTGGGGATCCGGGCAAGGCCCTTTTCGTCTGTGCGTCCGCGGGTAATCATGCGCAGGGTGTGGCGTTCGTTTGTCGCCATTTTGACGTTAAGGGTGTAATCTTTATGCCCGTAACGACTCCTCAGCAAAAAGTTGATAAGACGCGGATTTTTGGCGGGGATAGTATCGAAATACGCTTGGTCGGCGACTATTTCGACGACACGTTAACCGCTGCGCAAGCCTATTGCGTCGAGGCGCAGGGGCATTTTCTGGCACCGTTTGACGACTTGGACGTAATCGAAGGACAGGCATCGGTTGCTGTGGAAATGCTGGAGCAGATGGGATGTGCGCCAGAAATGGTGGTACTGCCGGTCGGCGGCGGCGGCTTGTCGGCGGGAGTGACTACATGTCTGGCTGAAGTTGCTCCGCAAACCCAGCTGCGGTACGTCGAACCGGCCGGAGGATCCAGCCTCAAGGCTGCCCTGACAGTCGGTCACCCGGTTTCGTTGAACAGGGTCGATTCTTTTGTTGATGGCGCTGCGGTCGCCAAGATTGGCGCCCTGCCATATGCCGCATTGTCCAAAGTCCCGTTAGATCATGTCTTGTCAGCGCCAGAAGACCGAATTTGCATCACCATTCTTGAAATGCTGAACGTTGAAGGAGTTGTTTTAGAGCCGGCAGGCGCACTTTCAGTGGATGCGCTGGCAGATCTCGCCGATGAGATTCGCGGAAAAACGGTGGTTTGCGTTACATCTGGTGGCAATTTCGACTTTGACCGTTTGCCGGAGGTGAAAGAGCGCGCCCAGCGTTATGCTGGACTGAAGAAGTACTTTATTCTGCGCCTTCCGCAACGCCCTGGCGCGCTTCGGGATTTCCTGGAGCTTCTGGGTCCGGATGATAATATTACCCGGTTTGAGTATTTGAAAAAATCCGCACGCAATTTCGGTTCGGTTTTGATTGGTATTGAAACCAAAAAGGCCGAAAATTTTACCACGATGTTCGCCCGGCTCAATTCGGTTGGCCTTGCCTATACGGACATCACCAACGATGAAACAATCTCGGAGTTTGTGATCTGACGTCCCTCCCAAGTATTCAAAGCATACAGGAGCTGAAAACCGATTAGAGAAGCTCCAAGCTTCCGGATTCCGCGCGGCGATGTGCAGGTATTTCTTTACGGAAGGTCTCCCTGGATTTTTCAAAGGTCTCAAACACGGCCACAAGCGAGATTGCGGCGAAATCACCGTCTGCGGCCAGCCGTTCCCCCGACTGACAGAGCTTACTTAGCGCCTCAAACCCAAGATTTAGTGCGCTTCCCTTTAGGGAGTGTAGCTCCTCTTCCAAAGACGAGGGATGAGGGTTTGACTTAAGGCGCCCTATCACTTCGTCCACCTCTTCCAAAAACATATCCGCAACCTCTGCGAAATCATCTTCGCCGATTTCTTCGCGCAGTTCGGTTACACGGTCCCAACAAATCATCTATCTCTCCAGATTTTGCCGCAGAATAACGGATTGATCTTACCATACAGTGAATATGCGCAATTTTATATTTAGGAGCCCGTTAAGTCGGAACGTTTATAGCGGTGCGAGGGGATTGTCCCATTTTGATCTTTTTCGAAGGTGGATTTTGACAAATCTGGCTCAAAAACCGGCAAATCCTGACTCTGGGCGGGAAACGGCTATTCGCAATGTGCTTGTTGTCGATGACAGCAGGGCGCAGCGCCTGTTGCTGATTCGCGCGCTTACACGGCAAGGATATTATGTAACGGAAGCGGAATCCGGGTCTGAAGCATTGACGGCATGTGAAAAGGACGAGTTTGATCTTGTTCTCAGTGACTGGATGATGCCTGGAATGAATGGCCTCGAATTCTGCAAGGCGTTTCGTGCCTTGCGGCGGAAGCATTATGGGTATTTCATTCTGCTGACGTCAAAAAATCAAAAGGGGGCGGTTGCCCACGGGCTGGGGGAAGGTGCGGATGATTTTCTGACCAAACCAGTAAAGCCTGACGAGTTGTTGGCAAGGATCAATGCCGGTGATCGGATCCTGCGGATGGAGCGGCAGCTGACCGAAACGAATCGGCAGATAAATGCTAAAATGGTTGAGATAAGCGCTCTTTATGAAGCGCTTGATCGCGATTTGTTTGAAGCGCGCAAGATGCAGCAATCTCTGGTGCGTGAACCACACCGGGATTTTGGTGCGGCCGAGGTTTCATTGATGCTTAAGCCGTGCGGCCATGTTGGCGGCGATCTGGTTGGTTTCTTTGCGGCAGGCGAAGGCAAGCTCGGCTTTTATTCCATTGATGTTTCCGGCCACGGCGTGGCATCCGCCTTGTTAACCGCACGGCTGGCGTCGTACTTGTCGGACGGCGCGCCAGCTCAGAATGTGGCCTTGGTCCCCGATCAGAACGGCCAGTTCGTTCACCGCCCGCCAGGGGAGGTGGCAACCTTGCTGAATATCCTGATGATAGAGGATATGGAAACGGATCTGTATTTCACCCTCTTGTTGGGCTTCCTTGATCTGGAAACGGGCCGTCTTGACTATACGCAATGCGGTCACCCAAATCCGGCGTTGATTGATATCAACGGTAAGGTACGGTTTCTCGAAGGGGTCGGAATGCCGATAGGTTTGATCCCGGACGCCGAGTTTGACCAATGTACCTTGCAGCTTAAACCGGGCGAGCGGATTTTGTTCTATTCAGACGGATTCACCGAATGCGAGAACGCTCAGGGGGACCAATTGGAAGAGGCGGGTTTCACAAAAATCATCGAAGAAAACAGTGAACTGGGCGATCCTGACCTTTTCACCGCGCTGGTTTGGGACCTTGACCTGTATTCCGGTAGCAAGGATTTTGGCGATGACCTGTCCTGTGCCTTGCTGCGCTACACGGGGCACGTGGCCAGGTAGCGCTGCAAGAAAGCCTGGTCACCGTCATTTGCCAACAAGTCAACCGCTGCTTGAGGCTGTGTCCAAACCGCTTGGTGCAACGCCTCGCCTGGCGGGCCAAGGCGCCTGACCGGTCTGGCAACATAAATGGCACAAACCTTTTCGGCCCACAAATCGTATTCAGGCATATAGGTAAAACGGCGAAAGGCACCAAGGCGGCGCGGCGCCGATATTCGCCAGCCGGTTTCTTCAAAAACCTCGCGGTGCAATGCGGTGATCGGCGATTCCCTGGGGTCTATTCCACCTCCAGGCAGCTGAAACTCAGGCTCAGGCTCGCTTTGATGGGTCAGTAACAAGCTCCCGTTTCTTGGCAAAATCGCATAAACACCAGGACGAAGGATATACTTTCGCTTCGGACATTTCGGGCTGCCGAATCTGCGCATTTCACTTCCCTTTGTTGCCGCTTGCCTCGTGACAATGTATGGCAAACCAGACAGGAATAGGAACCCCCGATGAATGACCGAAATCCGATACACTGGGATGACACAATTCTGCCATTTCAGCTCGACCGTGCTGACATACGTGGACGGGTGGCGCGGCTTGATTCGTGTCTTGGTGATATTCTTGGCCAACATGGCTATCCGCCGGAAATAGAAGCACTGGTCGCCGAAGCCGTATTGCTGACGGCATTGATCGGCCAGACGATCAAACTGCGCTGGAAATTGTCCCTGCAGATTCGGGGGGACGGGCCAGCCCGGTTGATCGCGACTGACTACTTTGCGCCGAAACAAGAGGGTGCTCCGGCGCGTATCCGTGGTTGGGCAAGCTTTGATGAATCGCGCCTGGAATCGGGCGCCGAACCATTTTCGCTCATCGGCAAGGGCTATTTTGCCGTGTTGATCGATCAGGGCGAAGGAAATACGCCGTATTCCGGACTCACCCCGATTGCTGGTGCGTCTCTGGCGGATTGTGCCTCTGCCTATTTTGCCCAATCCGAGCAGCTTCCTACCCGGTTTGCCCTGGCGATTGGCCGGTCGACTTCTCCGGGCAAGGGCGAGGTTTGGCGCGCGGGCGGAGCCATGTTGCAACATATCCCAAAAGCGTCTCCGTTGATGGAGGGGGCCGAGCCTTCCGGGCCAGGAGGTCTCTACGCGCCGGAGGATGTCCTGGAACAAGAGGCCGCCGAAAATTGGCGCCGTACCGGGCATTTGCTGGCGAGCGTCGAGGAATTTGAGCTCATTGGCCCCACGATTACCCCGACAAGAATGCTCTATCGCCTTTTCCACGAGGAAGCGCCGCGCATCTATAATCCGCAAACGCTGGAATTTGGTTGTTCCTGCAGCCGTGAAAAGGTGGTGACAAGCTTGTCGATCTACTCGGCCAAAGATATCGCACACATGACGACGGACGCGGGGATTGTAACAGCGGATTGCCAGTTCTGCGGTGCCCACTACGCATTTGATCCCGCGGATTTAGGGTTTGAAGCCGCGACCCCAACGACGGCGCAAACGGATGATTAAGACCGGGCTCTCGGAAATTGTTGCGCGGGCACAAAATTTGCGCAAAGGCTCTTCGGATTTCGATCTAAACCCACAATTTCGCCCGGATCAAAGTGTGGAACTGCGCAATGCTGCGGTTCTATTGCCGTTTTTGCAAAAAGACGGCGACCTATTCGTGATCCTGACGAAGCGTTCCGCCGCGCTGCGACACCACCCCGGCCAGATTGCCTTTCCCGGGGGGAAGCAGGACCCTGGCGATGCGGATCTTGTCGTTACCGCCCTGCGTGAGGCGGAAGAGGAAATCGGATTGGCCCGCAGCAATGTCACCGCGTTGACCACTTTGCCGCCGCATGAAACCGTAACTGGTTTTCTGGTAACACCGGTTATTGGAAAGGTGTGTCGCGATTTCACAATCCGCCCGGAAGCGGGAGAGGTCGATGAAGTGTTCACCGTTCCTTACGCATTTCTGGCAAGGCCGGAAAACTTCTCGGTCCAGTTCCGCATTTGGCAGGGGCATCGGCGGGCCTATTATACCGTGCCCTGGGGCCCCTATTATATTTGGGGCGCAACGGCGCGGATCTTACGTGCGCTTGCGGGCGGAGAAGGGTCATGACTCAGGTAACAGGCGCGTGGCTGCAAGATGCGCGCGCACAGGCTGTTCTTTCAACTTTGACAAAAGCGGGATTTGAAGCGCATTTTGTCGGTGGCTGCGTGCGCAATGCGCTGCTCAATACACCTGTGTCAGACATTGATATCGCCACCAACGCGCCTCCCGAAACAACTACCCAGCTTGCCGAAGCTGCTGGTTTTCGGGTGATTGCCACTGGACAAGCGCATGGAACCGTAACGGTTTTGAGCGATGGGCTCGCCTGTGAGGTGACAACCTGGCGTCGGGATCTGGCCACGGATGGACGCCGCGCCGTGGTGGCTTTTACAAACGACATTGTTGAAGATGCGCGCAGGCGCGACTTCACGATGAATGCCCTATATTGCGATGCCCATGGGAAGGTCTTGGACCCCCTGGGAAAGGGGTTGTCAGACCTGCAGGCGCGCCGCGTCCGATTTATTGAAAACGCGGAAAAGCGGATACGAGAAGACTACCTGCGCATCCTGCGGTTTTTCCGCTTTTATGCGTGGTATGGCGACGAGAGGCGCGGGTTTGATCCGGATGCTTTGGCCGCAATAGCATCTCTGACGTGCGGGTTAGAGACACTTTCCAAAGAACGCATTGGCCATGAGGTGCTCAAACTACTTGCCGCACCCAACCCGGCGCCGGCGCTGGCGGGCATGGCACAAACGGGTGTGTTGGTGAAGGTTCTTCCTGGCGCATCACCAACCAGTCTGCCGGATCTGACCCATCTGGAAGCCAGTATCGACGTAGCTCCCGATCCTTTGCGTCGGCTTGCAGCGTTAGGCAGAATCGACGGAATCCAGGACCACCTGCGCTTGTCGCGTAAACAGATCAAGCACCTGCGCCTTTTGCTTGATGGGGTGGAAAGCGGGGAAGCGCCGGCGACTCTGGCCTGGCGCCATGGCATCGGCCTTGCTCGCGAAATCCTGCTGCTGCGCGCAGCGATGCTGGCACAGCCTTTGGCGAGTGATCTTGAAAAAACCCTGGCGTTTGGCGCGGTTCAGGAGTTTCCGCTGCGCAGTGTTGACCTCGCCCCGCTTTCCGGAGCGGCGCTGGGCGCAAGACTAAAACAACTCGAGGCGCGATGGCTGGCAAGCGGATTTACCCTGACGCGCGAGGAGTTATTGGGATGAATACTTCTTCCATGACAGTGACAATTACGCGACTGGGCCATCAGGGAGATGGCATTGCCGATGGGCCGATCTTTGTGCCCCGAGCGCTTCCCGGCGAGGTTGTCGAAGGGGTGGTCGAGGGCGGTCGCATGGCCAGTCCACGCATCCTTTCTCCTGTTGCCGAGCGGGTACGGCCACCCTGTCGCCATGCCAAAACATGCGGGGGCTGTACATTGCAGCATGCCGAAGACGGCTTTCTCGCGCTTTGGAAAGTCGGCGTGGTCGAAACCGCGTTGAAGGCGCAGGGGGTGGAGGCGCCGATCCTGGCCATCTCGACCTCACCAGCGCAATCGCGGCGCCGGGTCACCCTGGCAGCAAGGCGGCTGAAACATGGCGCGCAGGTTGGGTTTCATGGGCTGAAATCTGGAACAATTATCGAGATGTCCGAATGCCACCTGATCCGCCCGGAACTGCTGGCGATGTTGCCGCTGATCCGGGATATGACGGCTCTGGGCGCGTCGCGAAAGGGGCGGCTGGCGGTGACGTTGACCGTGCTGGATGAGGGGGTGGATATCGCGGTGGCCGGTGGTAAGCCGCTTGAGCCCGGCCTGTTCGCCCGGCTTGCTGAGATGGTTTCGGGTGCCGGTGTTATCCGGCTTACCTGGAGTGGTGAGCCGGTGGCGCGCTTTGGCCCGACATATCTGACACTTGGTCCGGCCCAGGTTCCGATGCCGCCCGGCGCATTTTTGCAGGCAACCACAGAGGGGGAGGCGGCGTTGGTCGCAGCGGTAGCACAAGCTTTGGACGGCGCAAGAAATGTTGCTGACCTTTTCTCTGGCGTGGGGACTTTTGCCCTTCCGTTAAGCAAAAACGCTTCGATCACTGCGGTCGAAAGCGAGGGCGAAATGCTGGATGCGCTGCTTTCCGGGTGGCGGGGGGCCGAAGGGTTAAAGTCCGTACGCATAGAGCGGCGCGACCTGTTTCGCCGTCCGCTGCTACCAGATGAACTGGCGAAATTCGACGGCGTTGTACTCGACCCGCCCCGTGCCGGCGCCGAGGCGCAAATAGCCGAGTTGGCGCGGGCGCCGGTGCCGGTTCTGGCGATGGTTTCGTGCAATCCCGTGTCGTTTGCCCGGGATGCAAAGATCCTTTGCGATGCGGGTTTCACAATTGAATGGCTCCGCGTGGTCGATCAGTTCCGTTGGTCGCCCCATATAGAGCTTGTCGCGCGGTTCACCCGGAAAGGTTTCAAACTGCCGCAGTTTCAGCTATAAACCCTGAAAACAAACGAGGCACGCATGCGGTTTCTGTTGGTATTATTCCTGGCGATCGGCCTGCTTTCGCAAGCGGGCTGCTCCAAATTTCGCACCTATGATGGTCCGGAAGTCACCCGCATTGTGGTGATGAAATCAGAACGCAAACTATATCTGTTTAACGAGGATACAGTGCTGGAAAGCTATGATATTGACTTGGGTTTTGCCCCGGTGGGCGCAAAATCCCAGCAGGGTGATGGGCGTACACCAGAAGGGCGCTATTATATCGACCGCAAGAATCCAAACAGCCTGTTTCACTTGTCCGTCGGTCTCTCCTATCCGAACGAGGAAGACCGGGCTGCCGCAAAAGAGGCAGGCGTGTCGCCGGGTGGAGATATCTTCATTCATGGCGCCAGACGGCGTATTGACAAGCGTGGGCCAGACTGGACCGCTGGGTGTATCTCAGTCTCTAACCGCGAGATTGAAGAGATCTATTCGATGGTCAAAACCGGCACGGTGATCGACGTTTTCCCATAAGGGCATGTCGTGTCTCAACAATATGTCGAAACGCTTTAGCCACCCATAATCAGAGTCCACCAGATTTTACCGCCCTGCTCCTGAAACCAGGCAAAGCCCATATCCTTGGCGTTGGGGTCCAGGATTACGTCGCGCGTGCCCTTTTCTTCCATCCAGGCAGAAAGAGTTTCCAGCTCGTCCTCGAAGGTTTCGGAAATGTCTTCGCCCAACATCCGGCGAGAATACCCGGCACGCTGCACCCGGTCGATTGGCGAAGAGCCGTCAGAGCCGAAATGCCATGGTCGGTTTTGCCGTGCCATGTCACGAGAATGGGTTTCGGCGGCGGCGTTAAGTTTGGCGTCCATCTGCACCGGAGAAGCCCCGGCAGCCTGGCGCAGGGCGTTAACCGAATCCAGCATGCGAAAAATGATCTTGCTTCGATTGCCTGCGGTAATGCGATAAATGCGGGCGACAACCGGGCGTCCATCAGCCCCTATTCGCGCCGTTTGGCCGGTGGCGCAGGCACCAAGAAAGAGAGCGCTACCGGTGAGGATCAAATTTCTGCGATTCATGAGGCTTCCCATATTTCTTTCGGATGTCCTACATGGAGTTTTATCCACTGGCAAATCGTACTGCGGCAAAAACTGCTGATTTCTGCTCGTTTGAATTGCGACTGCGCCATAATCGCCATATACATGCGCCTATGACGGAAAGTTGATACCATCCAAGCAGGAAAGACCGATGTCTGATTTTGATAAATCCAAGCTGAACCGACGAACATTTTTGCGCTCAACAGCGGCAGTTGCTGCTACGGGTCTGGCTGCGCCAGCATTTGCGCAAACCACCGGCACAACAGAAGTCGAGGCCGATATAACCGAGACCACGCGCCACAATATTTCGAGTTTTCGCTCGTTGACGTGGCAGCCCTATTTCAGCAACCTTCGCAAGGGAGCCATTTTGGTCGATACGACCTCAAGGGCGCTGCATTTCTGGTCCGAAGATCAGTCGATTTACAAGCTGTATCCGACCTCTGTTCCGCTTACCGAAGATCTGACGCGGCGTGGCCGTACCTCGATCATTCGCAAGGTTGAAGGGCCTAGCTGGAGCCCTACTCCAGCGATGCGGGTGCGCAACCCGGAATGGCCGAGCTTTGTTCCTCCAGGTCCGGACAACCCGCTGGGCACCCATGCGCTGTACCTGTCCTGGAAGTATTATCGGATTCATGGAACGCATGATACGCGGAAAATTGGCCGGCGTTCCTCGAACGGCTGTATCGGGCTGTATAACGAGCACATCAAAATCATGTACGAGCTGACCAAGGTCGGCACGCAGGTTCTGATCATTTGAGCGGGTGGTGGGCAAATTGCCCACCCAACATTTTAGCTGGTCATCGAATCCCAGAAGCTTTTTACCTTGGTGAAAAAGCTTGAGCTTTCCGGGTTGTTTTCCTCGGAAAGCGCTTCGAATTCCCGTAGCAATTCCTTTTGCCGCCCGGTGAGGTTCACCGGCGTTTCAACCGCCATTTCGATGAACATATCCCCGGCGTTGCCGCCGCGCAGGGCGGGTATGCCCTTGCCGCGCAGACGCATCTGCCGGCCCGACTGTGACCCGGCGGGGATTTTTACCCGTGAGCGACCGCCATCAATGGTCGGCACCTCGATTGTGCCGCCCATAGCAGCGGTGATCATCGACACCGGGACCCGGCAATGCAGATGCGTGCCCTCGCGATCAAAAATCGGGTGATTCTCAACGTCGATGAAAATATACAGATCCCCCGCTGGGCCTCCACGCATTCCCGCCTCACCCTCGCCCGCCAGGCGGATACGGGTGCCGGTTTCGACACCGGCAGGGATATTCACGCTTAGCGAACGCTCTTTTTCGATACGCCCGGCGCCTTTGCAGGAGGTGCAGGGGTTCTTGATGATCTGACCCATGCCGTGGCAAGTGGGACAGGTACGTTCAACCGTGAAGAAGCCTTGCTGGGCGCGCACCTTGCCCATACCCGAACAGGTCGGGCACATTTGAGGCTCTGCGCCGCTTTCTGCCCCGGTTCCGTTACATTTGTCACATGCGACCGAGGTTGGCACGTTGATGGTTTTCTGCAGGCCCATATAAGCTTCTTCCAGGGTTACGCGCAGGTTATAGCGCAGGTCCGAGCCGCGCGTCGCACGCCGCCCCCCTTCGCGCGCGCCCATGAAATTGCCGAACAGGTCGTCAAATACATCGCTGAACGCGCTGGCAAAATCGCCTTGACCTCCACCGGGGAAGCCGCCGCCTGGCCGACCGCCGCCGCCCATGCCGCCCTCAAAAGCCGCGTGCCCAAAGCGGTCATAAGCAGCCTTTTTCTCGGCATCTTTCAGGATCTCGTAGGCCTCATTGGCCTCTTTGAACTGGCTCTCGGCCTCGGGATTGTCGGCGTTGCGATCGGGGTGCAACGCGCGCGCCTTGCTCCGATAGGCCTTTTTGATCTCATCGGCGCTGGCGCTGCGCGCGACGCCCAGTACCTCATAAAAACAACGCTTTGCCATTTTTCGTTTCCTTGCGGATAGAAAAGGACCGGCCCCTGACTTCGGGCCGGTCCTGATTGTATCGCGGGTTTACGACCGCTTTTCGTCGTCGAGGTCTTCAAAGTCGGCGTCGACAATGTCGTCATCTACGCCACGCGGTTCGTCGGATGCCTCGGGGGCTTCGCCGGCTTCGGCTTCCTGGTTGGCTTTATAGATCGCCTCGCCCAATTTCATCGCAGCGTCGGTAACGTTCTGGATACCGGCTTTGATCTTGTCGGCGTCTTCTTTCTCCAACTCGTCCTTCAATGCGGCAATCGCCAGCTCAATCACCTCGATTGTGCTCGGGTCAACCTTGTCCGAATGCTCTTCCATCGACTTCTCGGTCGAATGGATCAGCCTTTCAGCCTCGTTCTTGGCTTCGACCAGCTCCTTGCGTTCACGGTCGGCATCCGCATTGGCTTCGGCGTCCTTGATCATGTCATCAATGTCCTCATCGGACAAACCACCGGAGGCTTGAATGGTGATCGCCTGTTCCTTGTTGGTCGCCTTGTCCTTGGCCGAAACCGAAACGATGCCGTTGGCGTCGATGTCAAAAGTGACCTCGATCTGCGGCAGGCCGCGCGGTGCGGGCGGTATTTCTTCAAGGTTGAACTGCCCCAGAAGCTTGTTGTCCGCAGCCATTTCACGCTCGCCCTGGAAAACCCGAATGGTGACCGCGTTCTGATTGTCCTCGGCAGTTGAAAAGACCTGGCTCTTTTTGGTCGGGATCGTCGTGTTGCGATCAATCAGGCGGGTGAAAACGCCGCCCAAGGTCTCGATACCCAAGGAAAGCGGGGTCACGTCGAGCAGCACAACGTCTTTGACGTCGCCCTGCAACACGCCAGCCTGAATGGCTGCGCCCATGGCAACCACTTCGTCCGGGTTAACCCCCTGATGCGGCTCTTTGCCAAAGAACTTGGTCACTTCTTCCTTGACGCGCGGCATCCGGGTTTGACCGCCAACCAGGATAACCTCGTCGATGTCGTCTTTGGTGATACCGGCGTCTTTCAGGGCGGCCTGACATGGCTTCATCGTGCGCTTGACCAAATCGCTGACCAGGCTTTCCAACTTGGCGCGGGTCAGTTTCATGACCATGTGCAGCGGCTGGCCATCGGACCCCATCGAAATGAACGGCTGGTTGATTTCGGTCTGGGCGGCACTTGACAGTTCAATCTTGGCTTTCTCGGCGGCCTCTTTCAGACGCTGCAGGGCGATCTTGTCCTTGGACAGGTCAACGCTGTGCTCCTTCTTGAACTGGTCGGCGAGGTATTGCACGATCCGCATGTCGAAATCTTCGCCACCCAGGAAGGTGTCGCCGTTGGTCGATTTGACCTCAAACAGCCCATCGTCAATCTCAAGGATGGTCACGTCAAAGGTACCACCACCCAGGTCGTAAACCGCGATGGTCTTGTTCTCTTTCTTGTCGAGGCCATAGGCAAGCGCGGCCGCGGTCGGCTCGTTGATGATGCGCTGCACGTCAAGGCCGGCGATCTTGCCGGCGT
>CAYSBG010000003.1:0-21311 GCA_964429125.1 uncultured Aliiroseovarius sp. | reverse complement strand
TCCTTTGTGGCAGAATACCAAGTCAAAGGAGCCGAACAATTCCGGGACAGGGCCACTCAGGTGCTGGAGTCTCCGGCAAATCCGGCGCAGTTCATTAGAAACTCGTCCCCGGATCGCGTAGTGCTGTAATTTCGCTGGCCGTCACCTCAACCCCTCCTTGCATGATCAGAATAGTCTCACCAGCTTGGCTACGTGCTTCAGTGATTTGACTATAAGCATCAACATCGCTGGTCGCAATCAGGTCATCATGAGCATAGCTCTCTAATGAAAACGAATAGAGACCGGATTGGCGCGGATTGCCAAATTGGTCCAGTCCATCCCAGGTTATTGGATCTGCAGAGGCGGCAACCGGCACTCGGTCAACGGTGTTTCCACGCGCATCTTGCACCACCAAAACGGCTTGCTCGGCGGTTGGTGCGGATTTCGGATACAATATGATTGGCGCTCCATCGAATTGCACGGGCGCAGCCGCACGCGCCTCCATTCCAACCCACCCGGCGAGTTGCGCCATTCCAGTCAGGTTCATCTGCTCGGCCAATCCTTCCAGCAGCTGGTTTGTGCGAACTTGTTGTTCGACTCCGGAAAACGTCGCCAGTTGCACTGCATAATCCGAGCTGTCAATCGGGTTCAAAGGATCCTGATTTTCCATCTGTGTCGTCAACATCAGCAAGAAAGTCTCGAAATCGGAACTTATCATGGCGGAAGAATTTCCCGTTTCCGTGGGCAGAGGGGCACTGATCGTACCTGGCTGATTTACTGGCGAAACTTCCATATCACTCTCCTTCAGAGCCTAATGTCGACAACCGTGCCCGGATCACCGGCAGAATTTTTGTTAGCCGCCGGGACACTGGTGGTAACAGTACTTTCTTTCACGGACATTTTTGCCGGCGCTTCATCAAAGGATTGATTTTCCCTATTGTCGGAATGAAATGCACGTTGTCCCGAATGGTCCTCACCAAAACCTATATTGACCTCACGAAATCCGATATTTCGCAATTCTTCGGCCAAGGTCTCGATATGGCGGCGCATCAGATCCAATGTTTCCGGCCGCTCAATCGTCAGCGACACCGAAAGACTGCCGTTTTCATGATGAAATACAAGATGCACACGACCCAACTCTTCTGGTGAAAGCGTCAGTTCCATCGGCCCGTTTGGCTGGCTTTGTGCAGCCGAAGCTACCTGCAAAGCAACATGGCGGCCCAAGGGATGGTCCAGCATCAATGTAGCGACATGAGCCAAAGAAGGCCCGGCGGAAAATGGTGGCACAACTTTGCTTGAAACTTGCGCTACGACCTCCTCCGCTGAAAGATCACCAGAGATCTGGAAGCGATCTGAGATGCTTTCCTGTGATGTTAGTTGTTGTTGGAGAGCATCTCCACTCCGATCAAATGAGGCATTGGGTGTAGGTTTCAATGATACTTCGGGGGTAGAAGAGGAAGCCCTTTTATCCACGTCTTGCGACACGTCTAAGATTGACGCAGACTCGTTCAGTTCACGTTCGATAGTCGGTTGGCTACCGCCCATCGAATAATCCAGCTTCAACAAAACTGGGATAGCTTCGGGTTTCTTCGGGCCAATCTCAGCCACTTGTTTTACCACACCCTGTTCAGCGTTAGGCGAATCCTCTACCGTGGTCGGCGAACGGTCGAAGAGCGTGTCTGGTGCATTTTCTGGGATACCAGCGCTATCTGTTTTGCGCTGCGACGCCATTTCCGGCATATTGGTAAACTCCGGTTTCGCAAGTTTCACTTTTGTCCGCGAAGCCAGCGAAGTGTGTGCGGACGACGTATCACGCGCCTGGTTGAAATCAAGTCGATCATCATGTGCAGCAAAGGATCCCTCCGATGCTCGGATCGGCATTCCTTCCGGAGATGGCCGAGCCTGAGGACTTGAATGATCAAGCATTTCGAACTGTTTCGTCAGCCCCTTCGATGTCCCTTTTTCCAACGAACCCGGTTTCTCGTTCTTTTCTGCAGATGCCATTTCAGACCCAAAGCCGAACAGGCCCTCCTTTGTCGCATGGCGAATCGCTCGATTTTGATTGTCTGTACGTTCATTGCTATTTTTGCCTGCCCAAGCATTTACCGGTACAATTTCATGATAAATATCACCTACTTCAGGCGCCATTTCCTCACGCTGCATTTCTACACTGGCATCCTTTGAAAAAAGGAGCGACCGCGATTTTCCTTCATTAGTTTCGCCGAAGAACATGATTGGTTTGCCGACCGCTTCTGATTTCACCTGCTTTTCATCGGTTCCGGATCCATTCAGGTCCGAAATTGGCCACCCACCAACAAAAAACGCCACGGACTTGTGCTTAATGGCGTCCTCCGCCGCCGCCTGTTTTGGCGCGGGTGCGTCTGCCCTTCCCGCTTTGTCATGATCGGTGCTCTTTAGTAATGTTCCTGACACCAACTCTGGCGGTTCAGCGGGTGTTGGCATTCCGGTCGCCAATACCACAGCTTTCGGAATCTGCTCAGAAGGAACGGAGTTCGCTTCGACACCCGAAGCATCAACTATTTGCATAGTAGCTGCAGTCATCGGCACCTCACTGGGTAGTGACCCACGCGAGGGTTCTTTGCCCTTTGACAAGGCGAAATATTCGAATGGCGTAAAACCTTCTCCTTTTTCCGAGTCGCCCTCCATGATCACTGAAACCGCGCCTATACCGCCGATTGCGGGGGAGAGAAAAGTCAGGTTGTTTGAGTTCTGCATATTTTTTCCGGGTGTTCTTCCGCCGTCCCTTGATAATTACAGAGGTTGATTACCAAATCTTTACTGCCTTCTGGCATAAATGAGAAAAGTACATTCAATTAAAAGGAACTGGCATGGATCCGGTCTTTTCACATACTTCTTCCAGTGGTGTTCAGGCCGCGCGTGACGACAAACTCATGCAAGCAGCGCGAGAGTTGGAAGCCAGTTTCCTGGCGGAGATGCTCAAGTCGGCCGGTTTGGGAAAAACCCGCGACAGCTTTGGTGGGGGCGTAGGAGAAGACCAGTTTTCATCGCTGCTCGTGCGCGAACAAGCCCGTTCGATGGTTGAGAATGGCGGTATCGGTTTGGCGCAATCCTTGTTTGAAGCTCTAAAGGAACGTGACAATGAAGTTATTTAAGTCTCAAAACCTGAGTGACTTGATCGAAGATTTGCTGGATCGCGAGCAACAGGCGGCCCTTGCCGGGAACCTCGAAGCCCTTGCTAGAATTATACCGGAGAAAACACGATTGATGCGCCAGATTTCGCAGATGACACACCGGTTGAAGCGCCTAGACCATCTTCAAACCAAAGCTCGAAGGAATCAGGAATTGCTAGTCGCGGTTTCGCAAGGGATCAAGAGCGCTTCGAATCATCTTGCAGGATTGCAGAAAAAGAAATTGCCTTTACGGACCTATGACGCATTGGGCTCCAGCCAGGAGATTCTTCAGCGCCGCTCAGTTCTGGAGAAACGCGCCTAACCGGGCGGTGTAATAGTGGTTTGATTCAAATCTGATGCACTTCAAAATGCTCAGTTTAGACTTCCTTCAGACCTTTGCGTTCATTTTGTTTTGGCATCCTGAGGGGGTGGCGCGGCGCCGGTGGACCGACACGTCGCAAAAGTCAGAATGGCTTTGATCTCGCCTGAACCGGCGAAAACTCAACCAGGCGCAAAAGCGCCGAATCAATGAAGGAACATGAGAATGTCCAGCATTCTGACTAATAACAGCGCAATGGTTGCGCTCCAGACTCTGAAATCGATCAACAAAAATCTGTCCCAGACTCAGGGCGAGATTTCGACTGGCAAACGGGTGGCCTCGGCTAAAGACAATGCCGCCGTTTGGGCTATTTCCAAGGTAATGGAAAGTGATGTCAAGGGTTTCAAAGGCATTTCCGACAGCCTGTCTCTAGGGGAAAGCACCGTCGCCGTGGCCCGAAACGCGGCTGAAGCTGTGACCGATCTTCTAACCGAAATCAAAGGCAAAATCGTTGCCGCGCAAGAACAGAATGTTGATCGTTCCAAAATTCAGACAGATATCTCTGCCCTTCGGAATCAGATTTCGTCAGTTGTTGGGGCAGCGCAGTTCAATGGCCTGAACATGGTCAAAGGTACGGATGACGTAAATATCCTGTCATCTCTGGACCGCTCAAGCGACGGCTCGGTCACAGCGTCCAACATAACTGTATCGCGTCAGGACCTAACCACTGATCAGGGCGTATATGGTTCTGGCACCTCTCTGACTGCAAACGGAACCGCCAGCGCCGCTGCAGTTGCCGGCACGGCAAACACCGCAGTAGTCACCATCGCCAACACCTGGGCAGCCAATGACGTTGCCAATATTTCGGTTGCCGGAGTTGACCTTTCATACACCTTCCAAGCCGGCGATAGCGTTACGGATGTGGCAAATGCATTTACCGGTTTGATCAATGGGCTTGGTTTGGACGGAATATCGGCTTCCAATTCCTCCGGTGTTCTCACCATCTCGACCACCCGCGCATTTGAAGGTGTTGCCGTAACTTCCGGAGAAACCACAGCCGGGAACGGGGACGTGGTTATTACCGGACTGAACGGAACTTCCAGCCTGACACTGACTTCCGGTACCATTGATGAGCGGGCAGAGAATGTTGCATTTTCAACCTCCGCCGCAGTGAATGACGGAGACGGGTACAAAATCACCATTGGCAGCAACTCCTATGATTACGTCGCCGGCAAAGGCGAGACTATGGAAGACGTCGCCAAAGGCCTGAAAATCGCCATTGATTCGGCTGGAGTTAGCGGTATCACCACAAAAGTGGTTCAGGATTCCACGAGTGGGCAATGGTCGCTCAAGGTCGACAATTCCGGATCTTCGGCATCCTTTGCTATCGCTGGCAACGCTGGCGGTACAGCTGCCGGCGGACTACGCGGTTTAGAGGCGATTGATGTCACCACCGATGCTGGCGCGGGTTCTGCACTCGACAATATCGAGACGATGATCAGCGCATCGATTGACTCGGCCGCACAATTCGGTTCTTCACAGGGCCGCATTCAGATTCAAAACGACTTCATCTCCAAGCTGAGTGATTCGTTGAAATCCGGAATTGGTTCGATGGTGGATGCAGACATGGAAGCGGCCTCTGCCCGCTTGCAAGCGCTACAAGTGCAACAACAATTGGGCACACAAGCACTTTCGATTGCCAACCAGGCACCGCAGAATATCTTGTCTCTGTTTAGGTAAGGGATACCCTGATGGGGCGCCAAAACGGCGCCCCACGTCCCATTTTCTCTGACAATATACGTCCCCGGAAGGAAATCCCGTGAACGCTCTGAATATGGCTAAATCGGCCTATGCGACAACCCAATCGCCTATACGAACTCCGCGCAGCACAGAATACGAGGCTTTTGCCCGCATCACCCATCGTTTAAAAGAGGCCGGAAACTCTGGCCGTAGTGCGTTCACCCGTCTGGCAGACGCCGTCCACCGCAACCGGCGCTTATGGACCATGTTGGCAAGTGATGTGGCTGATGCTGCAAATGGGTTACCAAAGGACCTTCGGGCACAGATTTTTTACCTTGCGGAATTCACCAACCACCATTCAACCCTTGTCCTAAGCGGCGAAGGCGAAGTTGATGTGCTTGTCGAGATCAACACTGCCATCATGCGCGGGCTTCGCAGTCAGGCAGGTCTCGCATGAGCGGTTTGGTGTTGAAGCTTGGCCCGAAAGAGCGGGTTCTTATCAATGGTGCTGTCATAGAAAACGGGGACCGCCGTTCCCGCCTTTCTATTGTGACTCCCAATGCAAATATCCTTCGGTTGCGCGATGCCATTCATCCCGAAGAAGTGACCACGCCTGTACGACGCGTTTGCTACATCGCGCAATTGGTTCTCTCCGGAGATGTAGAAAAGGAAGAAGCAAAGATGCAGCTTCTACGCGGAATTGAACAGCTCAGCCAGGTGTTGGTCGATCACGACAGCCGAGAGTTGATTGACCGTTCCACCGGCGCTGTTCTCGAAGGGCAGTTCTATCAGGCGCTCAAGGCATTGCGCGGACTATTGCCCCGTGAAGAGCGGCTAATGGCTTCTGTGCCTTCATGAGTTTCCAGCCGGTCATACCTTTTGGCGGCATGGCCGGCTGGGCGTTTCTCGAACGCACGCGGGCTAGCCAGCAAACTGCATTTGACAATACCCCAGAAGTTCAACGTGATACTGATTACTTTGCCGAAAATATCGGCTCCGTCACCTCGGCAGAAGACCTTGTAAAGGACTTCCGCCTCCTCAAAGTTGCTCTCGGCGCCTTTGGCCTGGATGAGGATATTGGAAATAAGTTCTTTATCCAAAAGATACTTGAAGACGGCGCCATTGCACCGGATGCATTGGCAAACAAGATGTCCGATAAACGGTATCTCGAGTTGACAAAGGCATTTGGGTTTGGCGATTTTGCAACACCAAACACCCAGTTGAGTGATTTTCCCGAGAAGATCCTGAGTGCTTTCAAAAACCGGCAATTTGAGATCGCCGTGGGCGAACAAGATAGCGATCTTCGCTTATCACTTAGTTTGAAACGCGACTTGGGTAGCATTCTGGAGAAAACTTCAACTGACGCTGGAATGTGGTTTTCGGTCATGGGTAACCGACCGCTACGTGAAGTTTTTGAAAAAGCCCTTGGCTTACCAACTTCATTTGGTACGCTGGATTTGGATCTTCAGCTGGCTGGTTTTCGCGAGCGTGCACAAGTTGTTTTTGGCGATAGTAAATTATCACAGTTCTCCGAGCCCAAAAAAATGGACGAACTTAACCGCATGTTTCTGGTACGTTCGCAAATCACAAATGGCGGAGGCTTTCTTTCCAGCAACTCTATTGCATTGACCTTGCTCGAAAACTTCCAGACAGCCAACTCATAGGGAGTTCAAGGAGCTGTGTGATCATTGCCAAGGCATTTCCAGACGTTTTCGTTTAGGCGCTTGTCAAATATTGGAATTCTGCAATCAGTCCGCTGACGATATGGGCAACCGTGGCGGTGTATTCCTTTTCACTTTTCAGAAACCGGAGCAAACAGCGCAATAAGTGAATCCGCCCCAGCGGTTAAGCCGGGGCGGGTTCGTTACTCGTCATCTTCGTCCGCTTCGCCGAGAAGCGCGGCAACCTTCAGCGCCAATTGCTTGTAGAACGCAGCATGCGGCCCGTCCGGCTCGGCAACAATAAGCGGCTTGCCGGCATCTGAATTCTCGCGGATCGACATATGCAACGGCACTTTGCCTAAGAACATCACACCGAGATGCCGCGCATCTTCCTCCGCCCCACCGGAGCCGAAAATATCGCTGCTCTCGCCGCAATGCGGGCAAACAAAGCCAGACATGTTTTCGATAATGCCAAGGATGGGCACATCAACATCCTTGAACATTTTCAAACCCTTGCGCGCATCAACCAGCGCCAGATCCTGCGGCGTGGAAACGATCACCGCACCGGATAGCGGGGTTTGCTGCGCCATGGTCAACTGCGCGTCCCCAGTGCCGGGCGGCATGTCAAGGATCAGGAAATCCAGCTCGCCCCATTCAACCTCGCGAGTCAGTTGCATCAGCGCAGAAACCACCATCGGGCCGCGCCAGATCACCGGCGCTTCTTCGTCCATGAGAAAGCCCATGGACATGACCTTAATGCCATATTTCTCAATCGGTATGACCTTTTCGTCGACGATCGCGGGGCGTTCGGTGATGTCGAGCAGGCGCGGGATCGACGGGCCGTAAATGTCCGCGTCCAAAAGACCGACCTTAAAGCCCAAGGATCGCAAGGTTGCGGCGAGGTTGACAGAAGTGGTCGATTTACCCACGCCGCCCTTGCCCGAAGCCACGGCAACGATGTGCTTGATGCCGGGAATAGCTGCCTGTTTCGGGCGCATATCCGGACCAGGTACGCCGGGGTTTTTCGCCGGAGCCTTGCGCGCTTTCATAGCCGCATCAGCATCCGCTTGCGAGGGCGCCTCGACAGCGAGGCCTCCCCCGCTTTCGGCGGTCAAGACCACCAACAGATTTTCGATGGTCTTGATGTTGCTCTTCAGGCATTTTTCGATATCTGCCTTAAGCTTGCTCATGTCGCCCATGGTGTCGGGCGGCACGTTGATTGTCACCACAACCTTGTGGCCATTTACGGCTATATCCTTTGCCGAAACCAGCCCAGCCTCAACTATATTGCCTTTGATGCCGTCCAGTTCCACATGCGCAAGGTGCGCCAAAATACGGGTTTTCATCAGGTTTTTCCCTTCGGATCAGCGCGGAATTAGCCGCGTGAGGAATACATGCCGACCACGTGTTCGGCTTCGGCAAAGAAAAGCCAGCGCCCAACGGCCACGCCGATGACGTGGGATGCGACGGCTAGCAAAGTAACGAGTGAATTGGCCGGGAGAAACAGCAGCATTGCCGCAGGCAGCACGCCGATCAGCAGAGTGGCGATCATCCGCAGCTTCTGCGCGTGTTTGCGGCCAATCAAATGCACCATTTCGTCCATTACATAGGAACGCGCCGTGTGGCCGCTTTCCAACATGCGCACCTTGCCGAATTTACCAAGCCCGGTTGCCGTGCCCTTGTTGGTGGCAAGGTTTGCATATTTGCCGTCACCTAGCATCCAGGTAATGACCTGAAGCACCGTAACGGCCAGGATCATCCACCCGGCGATCCGCGCCTCACCTGCCAAGAGCGCACCACCAGTGATGGCGTAGAGCAAAAACAGGATCGGGATCAGCGGGAACATGTTCCAGCGCGGCACAGTTTTCATCTGTGCGTACATCATCGAGGTGGTGAACACCGTGATCAGCGCAAACAACGCGCCAAGGTTGCCCAGCAACGGCCAGGAAACCCCCAGAAAGATCTTGCCAATTGCATAAGGGGCAAACACCAGAAGCGTTACCACCGCCATGATGCCTTCGCGTGATAGCCACGACGTGCGCCACTGGCTGAATGCGTAAATGGCGTTCATCTTGTTGCCAAGGTGAAAGGTGGACGCGATCAGGCCACCGACGCTAAGCGCATAGGCGACAAAGAACCAGATGAAAGCGGGCATGCCGGTAACCGCAGGCGTGCCCAGCCCCAGCCACATGAAAAGGCCAAAACCAAGGCCGCTTAGGGTGGTGAAAATGATTACTGAAGGTGCGGGATGCATCAGAGTTTCTCCAGAGCTTTGTCAAGCCATCCGAGGAAGCCCTTGGCCTCCGTGGCAACAGGTTTCAATGCGGTAGCGTCCCGGCCCATACGGTCCTTGGGGCGCGGCGCCAGATAGGTATTGACCGGCTTGGTACCCTGTTCGGGCATTAGGTCAACGGTATCGCGGCTGGCAACCAGTTGCGACACCTCGCTTTTGGGGTCACCCAGATCGCCAAAGTGACGTGCCCCGGCGGGACAAGTGCGCACGCAGGCAGGTTCGCGATCTTCCTTGGGCAGGTTTTCGTTGTAAATCCGGTCAACGCAGAGCGTGCATTTCTTCATCACACCGGCCAGCTGGTCCAGCTCACGCGCTCCATAAGGACAGGCCCAAGCGCATAGGCCACAGCCGATGCAGCGGTCTTCATTAACCAGCACAATGCCGTCCTCGGTGCGTTTATAGCTTGCACCAGTCGGGCAAACCGTAACACAGGGCGCGTCTTCGCAATGCAGGCACGAGCGCGGGAAGTGAATCGTTTGCGCTTCGCCGCCATCGTTGGGCGTCACCTCATAGCTGAACACCCGGTTCAGAAATGTGCCCGAGGGGTCGGCGCCGTAGGGGTCGATATCAGCAAGCGGCGCGCCATAGTTTTGCGTGTTCCAGCCCTTGCAGGCGGTCACGCAGCCATGGCAGCCAACGCAGGTGTCAAGGTCGATGACCAAACCCAGCTTTTTCTGGGTCTCGTTCGGTAATGCAGTCATTTTACTTTCCTCGCCCAGACTTTCGGACCTTTGCCAACCGGCGATTTTATCGGCGGAAGGGATGGTTGGCTTTCAGCCGGTTTTGGGACGGCTTTCTCTATTTTTACCCGCAGGTCGAACCAAGCGGCCTGCCCCGTCACCGGATCGGAATTGGCCCAGCGCATACCGTCGCCCTTGGGCGGTTGCAGTTCGTGGATGATGTGGTTGAGCAAGAAGCCCTCGGTCGCCTCGCTCGCGCCTTCGTCCAACGCCCAAGCACCTTTGCGTTTGCCGATGGCATTCCAAGTCCAGACCGTGTCCTGGTTCAGCGCAGCGTGCAGCGCGACGGGCACGGTGATGGAGCCATGCGCCGAGGTGACTTTGGCATAATCACCATCCTCAAAGCCGTTCGCTTCCCAGATTTTGGTTGGTAGGTACAGGTAATTCTTGCCGGTGATCTGGCGCAGCCAGGCGTTTTGCGTCCCCCAAGAGTGGTACATGTGCATCGGCCGCTGGGTTAACGCGTGAATCGGGAACTCGTTCACATCGACATTGCTATCCTCAAACGGCTCATACCATAGCGGGATCGGGTCCATGGTGCGTTGCAGACGCTCACGCAGGTTTTCGGGCGGCACGATATCGCCTATCCCCTCGGCAGCGGCCTGCATTTTACGCAGAGGCTCGGAGTAAAGGTTGAACACATAGGGCGCGGGGGCATCAAACACGCCGCGCTCTACCGCCCAATCCTGATAGGCTTGGTTCCACGGTTTGTAATAGGGTGCCTCGGCCGGGATGTGGTCGATCCAATAGCCGCCGTTTTCGATATATTTATCGAGCTGCTTGGGGTTGGGCGCGCCGCGTCCTTTGCCCTCGCCATCCTCGCCACGCCAGCCGCCCAGCGGGCCGACACCGGGACGGCGCTCGTGATTGACGATGTAATCGGCATAATCCTTGTAGATCGCGTTGCCGTCATCATCGACCATGCCGGGCAGGCCCAGTTTGACTCCCAGTTGGATCAACACGGTCTGAAAGCCGCGAACATTGCGATCCGGCTCGACCACCGGCCAGCGAATTGCATCGGCCAGCCCGTCAGCCTCGCAGATCGGCCGGTCAAGCAGGCTGATGCAATCGTGGCGCTCCAAATAGGTGGTGTCTGGCAGGATCAGGTCGGCGTAGGCCACGGTTTCCGATGAATAGCTATCCGCATATATGATATGCGGGATCACATATTCGCCGTTCTCGTCCTTGTCGGTCAGCATCTCCATGGTCTTGGCGGTGTTCATGGTGGAATTCCACGCCATGTTGGCCATGAACATGAACAGGGTGTCGATCTTGTAAGGATCGCCCGCATGGGCGTTGGAGATGACCATATGCATCAACCCGTGGGCCGAAAGCGGGTTTTCCCAGGTAAACGCCTTGTCGATCCGCTTGGCGCTACCGTCTTCGTTGATCAGCAAATGCTCCGGCCCCAGCGGATAGCCCAGATGCGGCCCATCCAACGGCTTGCCGGGCCGTGCGCCCGCATGCGGCTTGGGGTGCGCCTCGGGCGGCTTGGGATAGGGCGGCTTGAAGCGAAAACCACCAGGCACTTCGACGCTACCCAGCATGATCTGCAAAACGTGCAGCGCGCGGGCGGTCTGGAAGCCGTTGGAGTGGGCAGAAATGCCGCGCATGGAGTGCATGGAAACCGGACGCCCGATCATTTTCTCGTGCTTTTGCCCCTTCCAGTCGGTCCAGGGCTGCTCGATCACGATCTCTTCTTCAAATGCCACCCGCGCCATTTCGGCGGCCAGGGCACGAATGCGGTCGGCACTGATCCCACAGCGTTCAGCCACCGTGTCAGGCGAATATTCGTCCGCCATATACCGCTCGGCCATCAGTTGTAGCACCGGCCGGTGGCTTACCCCCTTGGCGCGGTAACTGGCGGAAAGGTCGGGCATAACGCCCTTTTTGTCATATGGCGCCAGTTTGCCGGTGGCCCGGTCAATCACCTGTGGCGTACCGTCCTTGTCGCGCAGGAAAAGCCCGCGCTCGTCGCTCTTGGGGTCTTCGTTGACGATGAAACCAGCATTCGTGTAGCGGCTCAGGTAGTCAAGGTCGATCTTGCCGGCGCGCATCAACTCGTGTACCAGCGCCAAAATGAACAGCCCGTCACTGCCCGGCGTTATCCCGTACCACTCGTCGGCAATGGCGTTATAACCCGAGCGGATCGGGTTCACCCCAACCACCTTGGCGCCATTGGCCTTGACCTTGCCCAGACCGATCTTGATCGGGTTGCTGTCATGATCCTCGGCCACACCGAACAACACGAACAGCTTGGTCAGATCCCAGTCCGGCTGCCCAAACTCCCAAAACGCGCCGCCCATGGTGTAGATACCGCCAGCGGCCATATTGACCGAACAGAAACCGCCATGTGCCGCATAGTTGGGCGTGCCGTAATTCTGCGCCCACCAGCCGGTGAAGCTTTGCGACTGATCTCGCCCAGTGAAAAACGCCAGCTTCTTGGGGTCGGTGTCGCGGATTGGACCCAGCCAACCAGCGGCGATGTCCAGCGCTTCGTCCCAGCTGATTTCCTCAAACTCGCCCGAGCCACGTGGCCCAACCCGCTTCATCGGGTTCTTCAGGCGCGAGGGCGCGAGGTGCTGCATGATCCCTGAGGAGCCTTTGCCACACAGCACACCTTTGTTCACCGGGTGGTCCCGGTTGCCCTCGATATAGACGATCTTGTCGTCTTTCATATGCACGTTGATGCCACAGCGGCAGGCGCACATATAACAGGTGGTTTGGCGAATTTCGTCCGAAACGGGCGGCGAGGTGTCTATTTGGATGTTCTCAGGTTTTGTCATACTTCGGGCACCATTATTCTCGGATTTGATTATGTGAATGTAAGTGTGGAGACCCCGCCCTTCCCCGGCAGGAACCGCGCACGGCAAGGTCGGCTAGGTCAGGTTTGTTCCGGGTCGCTGCATTTCGGCGGGCAATAGAGGCCGTAGAGCGTCTCGATCAGCGCCTCAACCTCGTGGGAGGACAGCGAATAATAAACCGACTGCGCCTCGCGCCGCGCCTTGACCAAGCGTTCCCCGCGCAGTTTGGCAAGCTGTTGGCTCACTGTCGACTGGCCCAGCCCGGTTGCCTCCTGCAATTGGTGAACGGAGTGCTCTCCTTCCCCCAATTTGCACAGAATCAGCAGTCTTTTCTGATTCGAAAGCACCCGCAAAAGCTCACTGGCTTTCTCGGCTGTTTCGCTCATTTCGTCATGCGTCATTTCCATATTGTCGGAAAACCCCCATGTTTTCAGCGTGTTCTCAGGCCCAGCCCGGTTTCCCGATTGGCTCAACCACTTGTGTTATAGTCTCTACTTGACCTGAGCCATTTTGTATTTAAAAATCGCAATAGTCAAATAAATGTCTAATGCAGCGAAATGGGAGGAAGAATCGTGCTCGATTCATCAGATAATACTAAGAAAATGTCGATCATCGTCACAAAAGGCACGCTTGATTGGGCATATCCTCCGTTCATCCTTGCCACCACCGCAGCAGCGATGGACGTAGAGGTGACCATGTTTTTTACCTTCTACGGTTTGCAGCTTCTGAAAAAAGACTTGGATCTGAAGATTTCGACTCTCGGCAACCCCGGCATGGAAATGCCGATGATGGGCATGCACATGAAAATGCCGAACATCGTTTCGGTGATCCCCGGCGTTGACCGCATGGCCACCACCATGATGAAAAACCTGATCAAGAAAAAGGGTGTCGCCTCTATTCCGGACCTGCGCGAAGCTGCGGTGGAAAGTGACGTCAACATGGTCGCCTGTCAGATGACCCTGGACCTGTTCGAAATGGAACAGAAAGACCTGATTGACGACATCTCTCTTGGTGGTGCCGCCACCTATATGGAAGGCGCCCTGAACGCCGACATCAACCTCTATATCTAAACTCGACCAACAGAAGGTAACACACATATGGCCGACCAAACACTCGACGCAAAAGGGCTGAACTGCCCGCTGCCGATCCTCAAAGCCAAGAAAGCCCTGAAGGGTCTCGAAGCGGGTCAGGTATTGGAAATTCTATCGACCGATCCCGGCTCGGTTGCTGACTTTGCGGCATTTTGCAACCAGACTGGCAACGAACTCCTCAGCTCCGCGACTGCGGGTGATGTTTATACGTTTGAGATCAAGAAATCCTGATCTTCTGAACAGCCAAAAAAACCACCCCGCCCAATCCGGGCGGGGTTTTTTTGTCACTCCCGACGGTTCACCTATTCATCTTTCCGTAAATACTCTTGGGGGGACCGGGGGGTAAAACCCCCCGGCCGGTCGCCGGGCAACGCCCGGCGAAATCCCTCACAGCGTGATGCGGAATCGTGCAAAACCCTCGGGACCATCGCCAGCAGGCTCAATATCAACCCCCTTCACGTCACTGATGTACCCGGCAGCGGCTGGTCCGGTGTCAAACAGTACCGTGGTATCGGCCAAGGGTTTAAAGCGCCAATTGGCATCGGCTGACGGGTTGATTGTTCCTTGCTCGACAATATAGCGCACGATCACATCGCGGTTGGTATCTGGCCCTTCAAAGACCACCGTATCCCCTGTTCCCGGAAACTTGCCCCCGCCACCGGCGCGATAATTGTTTGTGGCAACGATGAACTCCATATCATCGGTAACCGGTTGACCGTGATACATAAGGTTGACGATGCGGCTGGCGCCTTCGTTCAACATCTCGCCCTTGGGCGTAAACCGCGACGGCTGGCTCAGGTCGATCTCATACGTCACCCCGTCCATCACATCGAAATTATAGCTGGGAAAACTGTCGTTGAGCAGTACCTGATCGGCCTCGCCCGGGGTTATCTGGTTGAACATCCCGGCCGAGCGTTCCAGCCAGCCGCGCAACTGGGCGCCGTTGATACGCACTGCGCGCACTGTGTTGGGGTAGAGGTACAGGTCGGCGACATTCTTGATCGCCACAGCGCCTTTGGGCACGTCTGTATAATACTCAGGCCCACCACGGCCACCGGCCTTGAACGGCGCGGCGGCTGAAAGGATCGGCAGCCCCTCATGCTCGGTGCCTTTCATCATTTCGGTGATATACCAAAGCTGGGCGTTCGAGACGATCTGAACACTCGGATCATCGGCGACCAGGGCAAAATAGCTCTGCAACGGCGCGCTGGTCTGGCCCACAGGACGGCGAATATATTCAAGGGTTTCGGTATGTTCCTGGGTAACCGTATCAGCGACCGAGGCCTGCGTTTCCGCCAACGCTGTGTATGAGCGATCCTCGTTGCGCTTGTATATCGGCCGTGTTTCGGAGGCCGTCGAGACCACCTGCCAGCCGCTGCCATCGCGTTCCAGCATCAGGTCGATCACCCCCAGATGTGATCCCCAAAAGCCGCCCATGACTGCGGGTTTTCCGTGAATGGTGCCCTTGTCCGCATCAACCCCTGCAAAGCCCTCGTATTTTGCCGACGGGAATACCAGGTGGCTGTGCCCGGTCATTAGCGCGTCAATGCCGTCTACTTCGGCCAGTGGCACCGAGGCGTTTTCCATGCCATCTGTGTGGGTTGCCGAGCCGATTCCCGAGTGGCTGAGCGCGATGATGATATCTGCGCCTGCCTCTTTGATTTCCGGCACCCAAGCGCGGGCGGTTTCAACGATATCGCGGGTCTGAACCTTGCCTTCCAAGTGGCGCCTGTCCCAGGTCATGATTTGCGGTGGCACAAAACCGATGATGCCCACCTTGATCGGATGCTCGGCACCGGTGCCGTCCTTGAGCGTACGCTTCAGAATGATATAGGGCTTGATCAGCCCGGTATCGTCGCGCGGGCCGGCGCCCATTTCCTTGACCACATTGGCCGAAACGAATGGGAAATTCGCTCCCGAGATCGACTTCATCAGAAAATCCAGACCATAGTTGAATTCGTGATTGCCAAGGGTCGAAGCATCATAGCCCAGCGTGTTCATCGCCTTGATGATCGGGTGCATGTCGCCTTCTTTCATGCCCCTCTCATAGGCGATGTAGTCGCCCATCGGGTTGCCTTGAATCAGGTCACCATTGTCCAGGAGCATAGAGTTGGTCGCCTCGGCGCGGATGCTTTTGATGTGGTCCGCAGTGCGCGCCAGGCCCACTTTGTCGGTTTCGCGGTCTCCATAGTAGTCGTAGGGCAGCACATGAACGTGCAAATCCGTGGTTTCCATGATGCGTAAATGCACCTGCCCAGCGGCGGCATTGGCGGAAAACGGGTGCAAGAGCGTAAGCGACGCGGCCCCGGCCATAAAGGTACGGCGTGACGAATGCAGAATGGGGGAACGGGTCATGGCAACCTCTCTGTCGTTGGTTAAAAAAACCCAGACTAACAGAGAATCGCAACCGGCGGTAGTTTTTTAACTAAATGGTCGATTTATACGCACGAACAAAGTTGGTGAACCGCGCAACCCATGGCTGTGACTCTGTGCTGCGCAGATGGGCAAAACCAGCCAAGGTGTTGTTAACTATGACCCCGTCGTGGGTCCCGTCAATGCCATATCCACGATGGATGTCGCGGGCATAGTCAATCCCAGGATCGGCATTTTCCAGCCGGGCATAATGAAACTCATGGGCGTTTTGCGGCTGTGGCTCTCTGCTCCACGGATGGGCCAATGTGTCGGTAAAACCCGCGTATCCCCTGCCTTGGGGGCGGGGATGCATCACCGCGTCAGCGGCAACTACACCGACCATCTGGCCGGTCAGGTCCCCGTGGCGCAAGGTTCGGCATAGGTACATCAGCCCGCCGCATTCCGCATATGTGGGCAGGCCCGCGGCAATGGCGCGGGAAATGTCGGCGCGCAGGGTGTGGTTGGCTTCCAATTCCTTAATGAACATCTCGGGAAATCCACCCCCGATGAACAGCCCGTCAATATCCGGCGGCAGAATCGGGTCTTTCAGCGCGTTGAAAGGGACCAGCGCGGCACCCGCATGGGCAAAAGCCTCCAGGTCATCGGGGTAGTAGAAACCGAACGCCTGGTCACGGGCGATAGCAATACGCAGGTCAGCGGTGGGCGTAGGCGATTGCCGTCGCAACGGGACAAGAGCCGGGGTGGCGGCGGCAATTTTCTGCACGGCGTCAAGGTCAACCGAGTCACCGACAATTTCGCCGATCTGCGATATCATCGCCTCAAGCTCGCCGCTTTCTGCAGGGGTGGTCAGGCCGAGGTGGCGCTCGCCTATTTCTAGTGCGCGGTGGCGATGTACGGCCCCCAAAACCGGAATGTCGGAATACGCCGTGACGGCCGCGCGCAGCTTGGCTTCGTGGCGTGGGCCGCCAACCTTGTTAAGGATGATCCCCGCGATGTTCACAGCGGAATCAAATGCCTGGTACCCGATGAGCAGTGGCGCGATACCCCGGGTCATGCCGTTACAATCAATGACTAGAACCACAGGCAAGCGCAGCAGTTTTGCCAGCGCTGCATTGGAATCGTGCCCGTCAACCGCAACCCCGTCAAACAGGCCTTTGTTGGCCTCGATCAGGTTCAGCTCATTAGACGCGCGCGAAGCGAAAAAGTTAACGATCTCGCTGTCATCCATGATATTATAGTCAAGATTGTAGCAAGGACGCCCCGACGCCGCTGACAGCCACATCGGATCAATATAATCCGGTCCTTTCTTGAACGTGCCGATTTCCTGACCGCGTGCGGCAAAGGCAGCGGCAAGCCCAGTGGAAACCACCGTTTTACCGCTGCTTTTATGGGCCGCAGATATCAGAAAGCGTGGGGCCTGCATCAGGTTGAGGCAGGGACACAGCCCTTGTCGCGGGCCGCCCAGATGTCGCGCGCCATCGCGTCGGCCTGTTCCATGCTGCCCGCCTTGCCCATTGAACGCAAGGCGATGGCCATGGAGCCGGTCACCGCAGCTTCGCCATAAGCGTCGGCCTCGCCCGCCCATACACGAGCCAAGCGGGAGATATCCATTTCCTCGTCCTTGGGGGCGTGTCCGTCCAGCAGGGTTGGCCATGTTTCAACCAGCGGCTCGTCGGTCAGATGGGTATTCCAGACCTGCGTCGGCTTGTTCGGGCGCCGCTCGGCCTCGCCGCCATCGCCGCGAAACACCGCAAAGCTTTGCATGCCCATGATCTGTGCCGCGCCGGCATGGATATCCATGAAGCCACGATGAAAAATGCCGACGATAACCGCAGGCGCGTTAAACGGGTTCAGCATACGGGTGAAGCTGTGCACTGGGCTTCGCAAGCCCAGGATCGGGCGCAGGTTGATCATCTCTTTCAGCGGGGCGCTTAGTACTTCCAGCGGCAGATAGGCAAAACCGCCGGTACGGATATGCCCAGTCGCGGCGTCAAAGCTATCGGCGATCGGCACGTTCAGGATTTCCAGCACTTCGCGGGTGTAGACCCGGCCCGGCGTATGGCCTTCGGTGCCGTGCATCAATACCTTGTATCCTGCACCAACCAGCGCCAGCGCACTCAGGATATACCACGGCAATTGCACCCGCTTGCCCGCATAGGACGACCAGTCGAGGTCAACCGCGGGCACATCGGCGGGCCGGTCAAAGGTGGCGCGTGCACCCATGGCAAACCCGGCGATTTCCTCGGGTGCCTCTTCTTTCAGGCGCAACAACATGAGGAAGGCGCCAACCTGTTCTGGCGCGGCCTCGCGCCGCAAAAGCATCTCCATCGCTTCACGGCTTTCCTCCAGCGTCAGGTGGCGTTGTTTGGTTTTACCGCGGCCAAGAATGGCGACGAATTTGGAAAATGGGTGTTGGGTCATGCGCGCGCTCCGGGTTTAAACAGCCGTATGGGCCATTCCTGTAACAGGTATAGCCCAAAAAATGTCAGACGTATCAACGATGTCAGGCCAAAGCCCGGTATCAATCAGGATAATTGGCATCCGAGAGGTTGGTCGGCAAGACCCGCAGGATCTTGGCGCCAACCCCAGCGGCCAAAAGCGCCAGCGCCACACCACCAAGGCCAAGGGCAAGCTCATAGATCGAAGGGGAATAGGCGTTGACCATGCCTTCGTTGAAGCCCTCAAGCACCTCGTAGCCGGGGAAGATCTCCAAAGGATAAGCCTGGCCGCCAACAACGATCACATAAAGCTGCGCCAACCCACCGATAATCACTAGAATACTGGCCAGGATCGTCGACTGCCGCGACGGGCGCAAAAAAACCAGCGCCATCGGGACAACGCCTCCCAGCACGACCTGCACCAGCCAGAACAGCGTCGTGTAGATACCACCATCACGCAGGATAAAACGTTCGATTCCGGCATGTTCCTGAGCATACATCGCCGTCAAGTGCTGCACGATGGTAAAGTAGAGAACTGCGGCGGCGAACACACCCAACAGGCTCCCCATCCGCTCCATCAACTTGTCGCCAAAAATGCGCCCGTCGAGTTTGAACAGGGTCAACGTGACGACGATGAACAGAGCCAGGCCGAAAGCAAAGCTCATGGCGATGAATAACGGGGCCATAATCGCCGCGTCGTAGCCTGGACGCGCCACCAGCCAGCCGAAAATCGACCCAGTCCCTGTGGTCAAGATCAACCGCCAGGTAAAGGCGGCAACGCCCGCAGCCTTGTGCACTTTATGCGACAGGCCCTTGGTCATCTGCACAGTCAGATAAAAGCCTACGATCGCGAAAAAGCCGTTATACAGCAGCATGTTCCACGCGAAAATCGAGGTGAAATTATACTTGGTCATCGCAATGATCAGCCGGTCGGGCCGGCCCAGGTCCAGCACCAGAACCGCAAGACCACCGAGCAGCACGGTCATCGCCAACAGGGCGGAAAATCGGGCCATTGGCTTGTAGGCCTTTTTGTTGAACACCGACGAGATCGAGGCGACATTTAGCACGCCCGAAGCGGCAACAATCAGGAAGATTGCGAACACATGGGGCAGGCCCCAGACAATCTGGTTATTCATGCCGGTGATGATGTGGCCTTCTTCTTCGATCAGCAAAACTGAAAGCCCCGCTGCGGCGATGAAGGCTGCCAACAAAGCGGCCATTCCCCAGATGCCTGGGGTCGCCTTGATCGTGCGGTAAATCGTGCGTTCCATGGTCTGTTCCCCGTCAGAGATTCTGGTAGCGGACGCCCGGATCAAGCTCCAGGTCGGCGCGCAGGGCGATCGAAGGATATTGTTTCAGCGCCTTGGAGATCGGGCTTTCCGGGTCTTTCAGATCGCCAAACAGGATCGCGGAATGGCCGGCGTTTTCGCACGCCTCGACACAGGCCGGGATGCGGCCCTTGTCAACGCGATGCACACAAAGGGTGCAGCTTTCGACCACGCCTTTGCCGCGCGGCGCGTTAACGCTTTGCTCGGGCACATCGGAATGCACAAAAGACCGTGCTTTGAACGGACATGCCATCATGCAATAGCGGCAGCCAATGCATATGTGTTTGTCGACCAGTACAATTCCGTCAACCCGCTGCATTGACGCGCCAGTTGGGCAAACATCGACGCAGGGCGGGCTTTCGCAATGCTGACACATGACTGGGGCGCTAACCTCGCGGCCTGTATTCTTGTCCTTAAGCGTAACCTTGCGGATCCAGGCGCTTTCAGTTTCCGGCGTGCTATGCGCGCCGCCGTCATTGCCCCAGCCGTTTTCGGTTTTGCAGGCGGTCACACAATCCGAGCAATTACTGTCGCACTTATTGGCATCGATCAGCAGGCCCCAGCGCTTGCCGGCGTCGGCGGCAGCAGCCTTGGCGTCCGAGCCACCAAAGGCCATAAGCGTGACGCCCGGCGCCAGAGTCAGGGTGGCCACTGCGGCGCCGCTTTTCAGGATATCCCGGCGGGTCATTTCTGCACGGTTGCTCATTGGTTGGCCTCCGCTTCTGTTGCTTCCAAGGCCTTGAGTCGCTCCAGATAGGCGGCAATCGAGTTTGGCTCGTCCGGCGTGGCCATCATCCGGTTTTGCACATTGTCCGATGGGGTCGCCCGGTGGCAAGTAAAGCAATCTGGTTTGACCGCGACGAAATCGTGACATACCCGGCAAAAGTTGCGCTCGTCCTCAAACGGGACCGCGACGCCTGCATCATCTTTGACCGCGTGGCAGTCAAAGCAGGTTTGCAGCGAAGCCTGAATGTCTTCGCGCTCACCCTCACGCAGGGTCAGGTCACGGTCATGGCGTAGCAAAACCATATGGTTCTTGCGCCAATATTCGTTGCCCTCCGGATGCGGCTCGCCCGTGGCCTTTGGCACTTCTGGCCAAATGTCATGGTTGTCCGCATGGATCGGTAAGGACAGGCCCATCAGGACCAGGATTGCCAGGATCAGCCGCATGGTTACTCCCCAAGACCCATCTTGATATAGCCGGTTGGGCAGACATCGGCGCAGATATGACAGCCTATGCAGCGGGTGTAGTCAGTTTCGACATAACGCCCCACGGTGCGATCCGCCTTGCGTACCCGATGCACGGCATCTTGCGGGCAATAGATCACGCAATTGTCGCATTCAAAGCACATGCCACAGGACATGCAGCGTTCGCCCTCTTTCTGGGCCTGTA
>CAYSBG010000002.1:0-21827 GCA_964429125.1 uncultured Aliiroseovarius sp. | reverse complement strand
CCTTGTTCGCAGATTTTATTCGTGCGGCAAAAGAGATTGAGCGGCTGGTTTAAAACGGGAGAAATCGCATGGCCAAAGGCTATTGGATCGGACGCGTTGACGTCGCAGATGTTGACCAATACATGAAATATGTGGCCGCCAACGCCGCGCCTTTCGCCGAGTACGGCGCCCGTTTTCTGGTGCGGGCCGGACAGTTCACCACCCCGGAGGGCAGCAGCCGCTCGCGCAATGTTGTCATCGAATTTCCCAGCTACGCCGATGCTTTGGCCTGTTATGAAAGCCCCGAATACCAGGCTGCCAAAACACTTCGCGATCCGGTCAGCAGCGCCGATCTGGTGATCATCGAAGGCTATGACGGCTAAAACGGTTCAGGTTCATGTTGAAGCACAGCATGAACCGGAAACGCCCACGACATCGAACGGGTGTGGGCGCTTCACCATATTGCCGTGCGTCATCAATATGTCGAAACGCTTTAGGTGTTTGTCTTTTTCCGACAGCTGGCCTACAAAAATGCGATGAAACAAACTCTTTTTCAACGCCTGTTTGGCCCCGCCCCGACCGAACTTCCGCCCAGCGACGCACGAATTGCTTTGGCTGCGCTTCTGGTGCGCATTGCCCGCTCCGACGGCGACTATGCCCAAGTAGAAATTGCCCGGATTCGCCAGGTTTTGACCACCCGATATGGGTTGGACGATGGTGACACCGGTGATTTGCTCATGGTTGCGGAAAACCTGGAACGCGAGGCCCCGGACACCGTGCGCTTCACCCGGGCGATCAAGGACGCGGTACCTTATGATGAGCGTATTGCCGTTGTCGAATCTGCCTGGAAAGTGGTGTTGGCAGATGGCCATAGGGCGCATGAGGAAAATGCGTTGATGCGGCTGATTGCCAGCCTTTTGGGGGTCAATGACCGCGACAGTAATATGGCGCGAAAGCGGGCCGAATAGATCAGGCTTCGGCCGCCAGGGCCAACGGGTTTTAACCGGAGGAAAGCTGGCCTTTTTCGCTGACTAGTTTGAAACACTTCCGCGTAATGCGGAAAGATCGTTGCAATTCAATGCAAATTGCGCCCTATTGTAACGACCGGAATTTGGGAAAGCTGCCGCAAACGTGAAAGACACCGCCACACCCGTTATTGAAATCAGCAACCTGCACAAGTCCTTTGGCCCGTTGGAAGTGCTCAAGGGCGTGGGAATGGTCGCGCCGCGCGGACATGTGGTCGCACTTATCGGCTCTTCCGGTTCAGGGAAATCCACTTTGCTGCGCTGCGCCAACCTTTTGGAGGACAGCCAGGAGGGTGAGATCCTGTTTGAAGGCGAGCCAATCATCTGGAGGGGGGCGGGCGCGGGCCGTCACGCCGCCGACCGGGCGCAGGTGACGCGTATCCGCACCAACCTGGCAATGGTGTTTCAACAGTTCAATTTATGGTCCCACATGAGCATTCTGCAAAATGTGATGGAGGCGCCGGTGACGGTGCTGGGCCGCGACAAGTCCGAAGTGGAAACCGCAGCACGCGGGTATCTGGAAAAGGTTGGGATCGGCGACAAGGCCGAGGCCTGGCCCGCCCAGTTATCGGGTGGCCAACAACAACGCGCCGCCATCGCCCGTGCCCTGTGCATGGAACCCAAAGCCCTGCTTTTTGACGAACCGACCAGCGCGCTTGACCCCGAATTGGAGCAGGAAGTTGTCAAGGTTATCAAGGATTTGGCCGCTGAAGGGCGAACAATGATCATTGTCACGCATGATATGCGCCTGGCTGCGGATGTATCCGACCACGTCGTATTTTTGCACAATGGCAAAATCGAAGAAGAAGGCCCGCCAAGTGAGGTCTTCAATAATCCGAAATCCGGGCGCCTGCGACAGTTCTTGTCGGCAACAATGCCCGGGTAAGAAAAACAACGAGAGCTGCGAGCAAATATCTTAATCCAAGGGAGTACACTATGAAGAAACTAATTCTGACCGCCGCCGCACTGGCGTTGTCCGCTGGCATGTCCATGGCTGCCGAAACTGTCCGGATGGGTACCGAGGGCGCCTACCCTCCGTATAACTTCATCAACGATTCCGGTGAAATTGACGGCTTTGAGCGCGAGTTGGGCGACGAGTTGTGCAAACGCAGCGGCATCACCTGCGAGTGGGTCACCAACGATTGGGACAGCATCATTCCCAACCTGGTAAGCGGCAATTACGACACCATTATCGCCGGCATGTCGATCACCGATGAGCGTGATGAAGTCATTGACTTCACTCAGGAATACATCCCCGGATCGCCCTCTGCCTATGTTGCTTTGTCTGCGGATGTGGACCTGGCCGGAGGTGTGATCGCCGCCCAGACCGCGACCATTCAATCCGGGTACGTTGCCGATAGTGGCGCGACGCTGGTCGAGTTTGACACTGCGGACGAAACCATCGCGGCAATTCGTAACGGCGAAGCCGACGCGGTTCTGGCCGACAAAGATTTCCTGGCGCCGATCGTCGCGGAATCCAATGGCGAGCTGATGTTTGTTGGCGAAGACGTGATCATCGGTGGCGGCGTGGGCATGGGCATTCGCGAAAGCGACGGTGAGCTGAAAGCGCTGTTCAACACCGCGATTACCTCGATGAAGGAGGATGGAACGCTGAACGCGATGATCCTCAAGTGGTTCGGCGAAGACGCCGCAACATTCTGATCTGAAACAATAAAGGGCGGGGCTGGAAACGGCCCCGCTTTTCCGATGTTCTCATATTGCACCGATCCGGACACGTTAGATGGCTTGAAATGGCTGAGTTGCTACCTGACCACAGGCAAGCATATGGCGTTTTATCGCTCGTTTGGCACGGTGATGCTCTTGCTGATGGTGACTGCGCCAGTGGCATTGGCATTTGGCTTTGCCGGCGCCATGGCGGCGCGCTCGCATTTCACACCGGTACGCTGGCTTGGCAAAGGCTATTCAGCCGTGGTCCGCGGCGTGCCCGACATCGCATTTTTTCTGTTCTTCGTCATCGCACTCGACCAGGGCATTGAATACATCCGCCACAAGATCAAATGCCCGGACTGGAGCGAGCCAATCCGTCAAGGCAATGACTTTGTTGTCTGCCAGGCGGCGAAAATGCCGCTCTCGTCCTCTCCGCAATGGGTACACGAAATGTACGGCTTTTCCCTCGCCGTTTTGACTTTTGCCATCGTTTTCGGCGCCTTTGCCGCGAACGTGCTTTATGGCGGCATGCGGGCGGTTCCGCGTGCACAGATGGAAACCGCCGAGGCCTATGGCATGACCCGGCGACAGACGTTCTGGCGGATCATGGTGCCGCAAATGTGGGTCTATGCCCTGCCCGGGCTGTCGAACCTTTGGATGGTTCTGATCAAGGCATCACCGCTTTTGTTCCTGCTGGGGATCGAGGATATCGTCTTTTGGGCGCGCGAACTGGGAGGCTCAAAAACCTCGGCTTTCACCTATCCGCACCCGGATTGGCGGCTGTACTACTTCCTGGGATTGCTGGTATTCTACCTCGCGCTGACCAAACTCAGCGAGGTGTTTCTGGAACGTGTGATGGCGCGCCTGACCCATGGGCAGGCGACCTCGGGCGGCAAGTCGAACACCAAGGGGCTTGCCATATGATGACCTGTTTCGAGACGATCTCGGCCTATGGTTTGCGTTCTATCGGCATTGGCGAGCGCCTGTTGCCCAAACGCGATTTCACCTTTTGTGAGCACGCCACCCTGATCGGCTCGGGTATGTTGTGGAACCTGTATTTCGGAATATTGGCGATATTCTTTGGCTTTTTCTTTGCCAATGCCGTTGCGATGGCCAAAGCCAATCGGCGCTGGTGGCTGCGCAAACCTGCCGAATGGTTCATTTTCGTGTTTCGCGGCTCGCCCTTGTTCATTCAGTTTTTCCTGTTCTACGAGGCTTTCGTTTTGCTGCCCAAGTTGGGTTGGGACATTAATCTTGGGTTTGCCGAGATCACGATCGAAACCCGATGGCTGACCCGTGCCTGGCTTGGCGCGACGATTGTCCTGATCCTCAACACCACCGCTTACAGCGCCGAGATTTTTTACGGTGCGTTGAAGTCGATCCCCAAGGGCGACATAGAAGCGGCCGATGCCTATGGGCTGACCGGCTGGAAGCGCTACCGGCGGATAACCTGGCCGACCATGCTGCGCCTGGCCTGGCCTGCCTACACCAACGAAGCGATCTTCATGTTTCACGCGACGACATTGGTTTTTTTCTCGGGCTTTCCGGCTTGGCGACAAAAAGGCGACGCGTTGTATTATGCCAGCTATTTTGCTGATAAAACTTTCAATCCCTTCATCGCCTACCCGCTACTTGCAGGCTATTTCGTGCTGCTGACCCTTACCGTGATCAGCATTTACGGGCTGATAAACAAACGGCTTAACCGGCATCTGCCCCAGGAAGCGCGCCGCAAGTTGCGCATTCGCCCCAACATGATCCGTTAGCCCCCCTTGCCCGGGCGTCAGGGCTGAGCTAGGGTGTTCCGGAAATTTGATCAAATTCGGTGAGACATGAAAATCGGTATCCTGCAGACCGGAAAATCTGTGCCGGAAGTGCGCGCGAAAATGGGCGAATACGCCGATGTTTTTGCCGCGCTTCTGGATGGCCATGGCTTTTCTTTTGACCGCTACATGGTGGTAGACGGGGATTTCCCCCAGGGCCCTGAAGCGGCCGACGGCTGGTTGATCACCGGCTCCAAACACGGCGCCTATGAGGATCTGCCGTGGATTGGCCAACTTGAAGACCTGATTCGGGCTGTTCGCGACAGCGGAAAGCCGTTGATCGGCGTCTGTTTCGGCCACCAGATCATTGCCAAGGCACTAGGCGGTAAGGTTGAAAAATTTTCCGGCGGCTGGGCAGTGGGCCCGCAGACCTATGAATTTGTTGATGGCAAGAAAATGGTGCTGCACGCCTGGCATCAGGATCAGGTAACCGAACTCCCAGAAGGGGCCAGCGTACTGGCAAGCAACGATTTCTGTCAGAACGCCGCGCTGGCCATTGGCGAGCGGATTTTAACCATTCAACCGCACCCGGAGTTCACCCCTTGGCTGGTCGAACAATTGATTAAAACCCGCGGACGCGGGGTCGTACCCGACGCCTTGCTGGACCGCGCACTTTCCCGCTTGCCGGAGCCCAACGACAGTGCCGAATACGCAGAAATTATGGCCAGATTTTTCAAGGAGGCCGATAATGGCTGACTGGATCGAAACACTTCCCGAACCCGCGCAAGCCTATATCAGGGGCCATCGACTGGACGAGGTCGAGTGCATCATCAGCGACCTGCCCGGAATTGCCCGCGGCAAGGCTGTTCCGGCAAGCAAGTTTGCCCGACAAAAGACCTTTCACTTGCCCGACAGCATCTTCTTTCAGACCATTACCGGCGATTGGTCCGAGGCCGCCGGCGAGGAAGGGTTCATCGAACGCGACATGGTTCTGGTTCCGGATATGACGACCGCAACCGCCGCACCCTGGACTGGCGACTGGACCTTGCAGGTAATTCACGACGCATTTGATCGTGAAATGAAACCTATCCCCTATTCCCCGCGTAACGTATTGAAACGCGTAGTGGAAATGTACCGGAAGATGGGCTGGGAGCCGGTGATTGCCCCGGAAATGGAGTTCTATCTGGTCGCCCGAAACCTGGATCCGGCCGAGAAAATCAAGCCAATGATGGGTCGCTCGGGCCGCCCGGCCGCCGCGCGCCAAGCCTATTCAATGACCGCCGTGGACGAATTTGGTCCGGTGATCGACGATATTTACGACTTTGCCGAAGCGCAAGGGATCGAGATTGACGGCATCACCCAGGAGGGTGGCGCGGGCCAGTTGGAGATCAACCTGCGCCACGGCGACCCGGTGTTGTTGGCCGACGAGGTGTTCTTCTTTAAGCGCCTGATCCGTGAGGCGGCTTTGCGCCATGATTGTTTTGCAACTTTCATGGCCAAACCGATCGCCGAAGAACCTGGCAGCGCGATGCATATTCACCACTCGATTGTTGATATTGAGAACGGACAGAACATCTTTTCCGGGCCCCAAGGCGGCGATACGGACGCCTTTTTTCACTTCATTGCCGGAATGCAAAATCACCTGCCGTCGGTCATCGCCATCATGGCGCCTTACGTTAACTCTTATCGCCGATATGTCCGTGACAATGCGGCCCCCATTAACCTCGAATGGGCGCGCGACAACCGAACCACTGGCATCCGCGTTCCACTGTCCGGACCCGGCGCGCGGCGGGTGGAAAACCGGCTGGCCGGTATGGACTGCAACCCTTACCTGGGCATCGCCGCCAGCCTCGCCGCCGGGTTTCTGGGCTTAACCGAAGAAAAACGCCCCAACGCGCAATATCGCGGTGATGCCTACGACGGTGACGAGGCGATTCCGCGCGACCTTGCCGCCGCGCTTGACCTGTTTGAGGCGGCGACGGATATGCATGAGCTGCTCGGTCCCGATTTCGCCCGTGTCTACACCATCGTCAAGCGAACGGAATACGAAGAGTTTTTGCAGGTTATCAGCCCGTGGGAACGTGAGCATTTGCTCCTGAATGTATGACATCCTTTTAGGGTTCTTGAACATAAGGTCAAAAAACACTCGCCTTGCAGGTCGTTTTTTAGTAAACTAAACACGAAAAGTTCTTTCGGAAATACTGAAAAGACGCAGGGAGAGAGCCATGACCGACGCACCCGACGTATATCGCGCTGATCCGATACCCGAAGAAGCCCGCACAGAAATCGAACGGCTCTTGGGTAGCGGCGACCTGTTTCGCTACACGGCGCCGGAAAACGCGCCGGTGGCATTGCTTGAGGCCGAGTTTGCGGCAGCGTTGGGCGCGAAATATGCTCTTGCCGTGTCGTCCTGCTCTGCGGCGCTGTTTCTGTCGCTCAAGGCGCTCGGCCTGCCCCGCGACAGCCGAGTTTTGATCCCCGCCTTCACCTTTGCCGCCGTGCCGTCTTCGGTGGTACACGCCGATTGCGTGCCAGTTCTGGTCGACGTAAAAAACGACTACCGTATTGATATGGTGGATTTTTCCAGAAAACTGGACGGAACAATCGGCGCGATCATCATAAGCCATATGCGGGGTCATACCTCAGATATGGATGCGATTATGGCACTCGCCGATGCAGCAGGCGTTCCGGTAATCGAGGACGCCGCGCATTCGCTCGGCACCCTCTGGCATGGAGAAAATATCGGCACGATTGGAAAAATCGGCTGCTTTTCGTTTCAATCCTATAAAATGCTCAACGCAGGGGAGGGAGGCATCCTGATCACCGACGATGCCGACATTGCCGCGCGCGCGGTGATTATGTCCGGCGCTTATGAGCACAACTGGAAAAAGCACCCGGTTCTCAAGAGCGCCTTTGCCCGGTGGCAAAACAAGTTGCCCCTGTATAATACACGCCTGTCCAACCTCTCTGCAGCGGTGATACGCCCGCAGATTCCGCTTTTGCGCGAGCGCGTCACGCGCGGGTTGGCCAATCACGACTACGTCGCCGAAAAACTCGCCGCCTCGCCCTGGATAGATGTTCCACCGCCACTGCCCCCCGAAACCCGCGCGCCGGATTCGTTGCAGTTCAACCTGGTTGACATGAGCGACGACGATGTACGCAGCTTCATGGCGGCGGCCAAGGCGCGGGGCGTTGATGTGCAGGTTTTCGGCCTGCATATGGACAATGCCCGCGCGTTCTGGAATTGGCAATTCCTGCCGGATCCCGGCCCCCTGCCCCAGACCCGAGCGATGCTGATGCGGGCCTGCGACACCCGCTTGCCGGTGCGCCTGAAGCCGGCGGAGCTTGACTATATCGCCGATGCCCTTTTGGCTGCGGCTGAAGATGTAAAGTCACAGCCACCCGCCTATGGCACCTAATGCCTTTTCTTTGTTTCCTGAAACAGGGAAAATTGAAAACGCGTTATAGCAATCTTAATTGGCCGATTAGCCATGGGGTTTGTGCCAAACATGGCTCAACAATTTCGCGCAAAAGCAAGGGTTTGATCCGCGTCGCCACATCTGCGGGCATCTCGCCCAGCACCTCCCGGCGTGCGATAAGCGAAATGCGGCGCGACATGGGCTTGAACGGCAGAGCGATCATTTCGGCGTGTTTTCGGAACCGATGCGCGCGTAGAAAACCCAGCGGGGTCAGGATGGTCCATCCGGCACCAGCAGCAACCATCGACATGATCGCGTGATAGCTGTCGAGTTCAAAACGATGGTTCAGCCGCAAGTTCTGGCGCACAAGATGCGCGGCAATCTGGCGGCCCATGTGATGGCGCGGCGTGTACTGGATCAGCGGCATGGAGGAAAGCCGGGCAAGTATATCATCGTTTGGCACCAACGTGCCGCGTGGCACCGCCGCAACGAACGGCTCTTCCATCAACGGGTGCACTTCCATCCAGGCCGCCTCGGCCCCCATGTCGGCTGCGACGATCACATCCAGCGCGCGGGCGTCCAACTGATCAAACAGCCGATGCGACGCGCCGGTTTCGAGCAAAAATTGCGTCGCCGAAAGATCCTGCGCCATGTCCCCGAGCAACGCAGGCGTAACATCTGCATCAAAATCCTCGATCATACCCAAGCGGAACCGGGTAAGGCGCGACAAATCTTCCAAGGCCAGTTCCGCCCGGGCCTGCTCGGCCTCGTTCAGGATCGTTTGCGCGCGCCTGCGAAACAGCTCTCCAGCCGGGGTGAGCGTCACCGGGCGGGCAGAACGGTTAAGCAATTTCGCCCCTAAAGACGCCTCAAGATTTGACAATTGCTGACTGATGGAGGACGGGCTGGCCCCCAGGCGGCGCGCCGCGGCCGATATCGACATTTCATCGGCAGCGGCCGTGAAAACCTCGATTCCCCAAAGGGTTATCCGCCCCGGTGAGTCAACCATTCAGGCCCCCTTCGCAGATCACCCAAGCCCCGAAAGTTTGGACTGCAGTTCAGCCAATTGTTTGCGGATATCTTCAAGCTCGCTGTCTTTGTCGCTTGCCGGTTCTGGAGCTTCCTCTGGCATTTTTCCCACCCCGGTCCATCCGCCCATCATTGCTTTCATGAAGGCCTTTTGCTGCGACTGCATTGCTTCAAAACCCGGCATTTGCGCCAATGGGTTAGGAATGGCGCCCATATTCCCCATGACCTGGCTCTGACCTTTTCGCAGCATGTCAAATGACATCGACAAGAATTGCGGCACGATCGATTGGGCCTGGCTGGTATAGGATCGCACCAGATCCGTCAGCACCTCGACCGGCAGAACATTCTCGCCCCGGCTTTCATGGTCTGCCACAATCTGCAACAAATATTGGCGCGTCAGATCCTCGCCCGATTTAAGGTCGATAATTTCAACGTCTCGCCCTTCGCGGATGAAACCGGCAATGTCATCAAGCGTCACATAATCAGACGTTTCAGCGTTATACAAACGCCTGCTGGCATAACGTTTTATAAGGAGTCTATCCCCGTTGGTGGCCTTGCGTTTCACGTATGCTCTCCTTCATGCTGCGCAGCAAAAGCTTACGCCGCAGTTGCATAAAAAAGCAAGGCAGCAAAAAAGCGGGCCCGCGCAGGGCCCGCCAGTCAGTCTATCCGGTACAGGGAGGAGAAACCGGAAGAGGTAATTACTTGACCGAGGCCGCTGCTTTTTTGGTGGCCTTGGTGACTTCGTCCGTGGCTTTCTTAACCGCAGCTTCAGCTTCGCTGGTCAGGTCTTTGCCTGCAACCATCATCAGCTCTACGGTTTCGGTCTGCACTTTCTTGGCGACATCGGCAAAAGCAGCGAGGTTTTCGCTCACCATTTCGGCCTGGGCCGAAGCGAACTCGGTCATGGCGCTGGCATAATCGGCGGCTTCGGTTTTTGCAGCGCTCACATCACCCAACTTGGCCAGGGTATCCTTGGTCCATTTGGATGAAATCTCGGCCGATTTTCCGGCAGCATCCAGCACAACGCGGGCGAACTTTTCGTTCAACTCGGTGGTGGATTTGAAAGCGCCCTGGAACATGTTCATGTCAACCGGGAATGCGCCCATCATGTCTTGCATCATCTTGGTATAATCTTGCGTTTTGGCCATGTCAGCCTCCTAAATCTATCGTCCGGCGGCGCCGGCTTTCATCCGTCTGAAAGGAATATAGATGCCGCGTCGCAGCAATTCAAGGGTTTTTTCTGCAATGCAGCAATTTTATTTCCCCGAAGCCCTGGCTGGCACCTGTGTCACGTATTCTCCCGGGGCCGGTCCCAGAATCTGCTCGGGATTTCGACAGCCAAGCGGGCGGGCTTTTACCTTTTTGCCCGAATGCTTTGACAACCACTTGCCCCAACGCTCCCACCAGGACCCCTCGGTGAAACGGGCCCCAGCCTGCCATTCCTCAGGGGTCGCAACCCAGGCGTCGTTGGTGTAGTGGCCATATTTCTTTTTCGATGGCGGGTTGACGATCCCGGCGATGTGGCCGCTTTCGGACAAGATAAAGCTTTTGTCCTGCGAGCCCATCCTCAACGCCCCCTTGTAGACGGATTTCCAGGGGGCGATATGGTCGGTTTCACAGGCGATTGAGCAAAGCGGCACGGTGATGTCGGACAGGTGCAGGTTTTCGCCCATCAGCGCAAACCCGGTCCCGGCGAAAACGTTCTTCTGGCACAAGTATCGCAAATATTCCGTCGCCATTCGACCCGGAAGGTTGGTGCCATCGCCGTTCCAGAACAGCAGATCAAAAGCCGGTGGCGCTTCGCCCATCAGGTAGTTTCGCACCGCAGGCGCATAAACCAGATCACGCGCCCGCAAGTAAGAAAAGGTCCGCGCCATGAACAATCGGTCGAGATAGCCGACTTCCTGACACTCGGCCTCGATCCCGTCGACAAAGTCATCGTCCAGAAACACGCCAACCTCGCCCGGGTCGGAAAAATCTGACAAGGTGGTGAAAAACGTCGCCGATTTCACCGAGCTGTCGCCGCGTTTTGCCATTAGCGCAAGAGTAAGCGACAAAGTCGTTCCCCCGATACAATAGCCAGTGACGTTGACCTTCTTCACACCACAAAGCTTCTTTACCTGGTCAATCGCCGTCAAAAAGCCTTCCTGGATATAGGTGTCGATGCCAACATCCCGATAGCTTGCATCCGGGTTCACCCAAGAGACTACGAAAAGCGTATATCCCTGTTCGCAAATCCATTTCACCAAGCTGTTTTTGGCCTTCATATCCAGGATATAGAACTTGTTTATCCAGGGCGGAAACAGCACCATCGGGGTGGAATGGACCGTATCGGTGCAGGCTTTATATTGAATGATCTCCATCATCCGATTGCGAAAAACCACGGCGCCAGGGGTGGTGGCAAGATTACCGCCAATCTGGAACGCGTTGGGGTCTGCAAGGGTGGGCAGCAGCTCGCCCTGATGGGCCTCCAGGTCGTTGACCATGTTCTCAAGCCCGTCGATCAACGACTGGCCTTTGGTCTCGACCGCGCGGCGCATCGCTTCGGGATTCGTGACCAGAAAGTTGCGCGGCGCCATCAGTTCCAGCATCTGGTTGGCAAAAAAGCTGACGCGTGCATGGTCTTTGTTGCCCAAACCTTTCAGATCGGCCAGCGCCCGTTTCATGGCATCCTGAGCCGCCTTGTGCTGCGCCCGAACAACTGTATGGACAGGCAGGTTGAGCATGTCGGAAGTTGCGTCCTCCTCGGCGTCTTCCAAGGCATGGCGCAGCAGGTCGGACCAGAATTCCATCTGACTATTCATCAACTTGGCCGGGTCTCCCGCTAACGCGTTCATCCACGCACCCATTGTGCGGCTCCACAAATCCGGTCCCGGCCCCTGCAGGCTGGCACGGATTTCTTTCTTCTGCGAAAATGCGGCACCCAGACGCGCAGAAAGGTCCTCGATTCGCGCCAAATTGGCCGCAAGTTGCATGGCTTCACCGGCCTTGCCATCCGCCTTTTCATTTTCGTCCATTGTCATCACGCCCCATCCGCACTAGGTTCTTTGCACCTGCAGCATAACCAAAATCGCTGCGTTAGAATAGGGTAATGAGGCAAACATGCGATACATGGCCACCTACGACTGGATGGAAGCAATGCGCGGCACCAACCAATGGCTGGGTGCCACCGCCCATGCTTTTGCCTCTTCGCCAATCATGAGCATGACCCCTTCACCGATATTTCAAATGATCGCGGCATGGGGCGAAGTCACCGAGCGTTCATTCGCCCGGATGGTCACCAAACCGGACTGGAATATCCCCTCGGTCACCTGCACGGACGGACGCGATCACCTGGTGCGCATTGACAAGCTGGTTGAGCGCCCGTTCGGCGATCTGATCCATTTCCATGTGGTCGGTCGGGCGGAAAAGCCCCGCCGGGTTTTGCTGGTTGCGCCCATGTCCGGCCACTTTGCGACCCTGTTGCGCTCTACCGTCGCCAGCCTGCTTCCCGACGCCGAAGTTTACATCACCGACTGGCACAATGCCCGCGACATCCCGGTCAGCGAGGGCAAGTTTGATATCGAGGATTATACCCTCTACCTGGTCGACTTTATCCGCGAACTCGGCCCCGACATCAACGTCGTTGCGGTGTGCCAACCCGCCCCGCTGGCGCTCGCCGCTACCGCGCATCTGGCCCAGACAGACCCCGAGGCACAACCACAAACCCTTACACTTATTGGCGGGCCAATCGACCCGGATGCGGCGCCAACCGATGTCACCGATTTCGGCGCCCGTATCACCATGGGCCAGCTCGAAGAAATGGCAATCCAACGCGTCGGTTTCAAATACCCCGGCGTTGGCCGCCTTGTGTATCCCGGACTTTTGCAGTTGGCGTCCTTCATGTCGATGAACGGCGAGCGGCACTCAAAAGCCTTTGCCGATCAGATACGCGCTGTCTCCAGGGGCGAAGCCAGCGAGCATGACAAACACAACCGTTTTTACGACGAATATCTGTCGGTCATGGACATGGCGGCCGAGTTTTACCTTTCCACCGTTGAGCGCATATTCAAGGCCCGTGAAATTGCTGACAATACATTTACCCTGAACGGTGTGGCGGTCGATATTGGCGCCATTTCCGATGTGGCGGTTAAAACCGTCGAGGGATCCAAAGACGACATTTCCGCCCCCGGCCAATGCGTTGCAGCGCTGAAACTTTGCACAGGGTTAGCCGACGAGAAAAAAGCCAGCCACCTTGAAGAAGGCGCCGGGCATTATGGGATTTTCGCTGGCCGTTCCTGGCGCGAAAATATCCGGCCCCTGGTGCTTTCTTTCATTGACGAACACGCCGGCGAACACGCTGAGCAAGCCCAAAAACGTCGCAAAAAACGCGGCTAAAGCAATTCGACATTTGCCCAGCCGGGGCACCATGTCGGCCTGCGTCAGCGCAGCATCAGGGGGCGCGCCATCCACACACGCAAGGCGGCATTGACCTCTTCCGGCGCCTCCAGCATCGGCAGGTGCCCGGCATTTTCAAGCACCACAAGCTCGGAATGCGCAACCAGTTCCGCCATCGCCTCATGGCGTTTGACCGGGGTAAGGCGATCAAAGATCCCGCATAATATGAGCGTCGCGGTTTTGGTCGAGATCAAAACGCTTTGCGAATCGCGTCGCCGCTGCAGGGCGCGGGATTGGCGTATATAGGTTTCGGTGCCCAGGCCTTGTGCCATTTCCCGCATCAAGCGCATCAATCCGGCGCGCTCCGAATCAGGCGCCAGGTTTTCAACATTCATGGTTTCGCCGATGACATCGTCCAGATAGCCTGCCCGCGCGCGCGCAATCAAGGGCTCGCGCCACGCGGCCTCCTTGGGGGTTTCCGACAACGGGGACGTTGACAGTAACGCCACCCGCGTCACCCGTTCGGGCGCACGGCGCAGCACCTCCATGGCAACGATACCGCCCATGGAATGGCCAACCAGGGCAAACCTTTCCGGCGCGTTATCGGTCACCGCCCTAGCCATGTTCCGAATATTTTCGGCATCTGCATAGTTTGCCACATGCACTGGAAATTCGCGCGAAAGATCGTTTATCTGCGGGGCAAAAACCCGTGCATCGCTCATCATGCCGGGCAGGAAAACGATCGGCTCGATCATTTTTCCCCCTCCACAAGGGACAGGATTTCTTCAACCGTCGACTCGATCAATCCAAGGCAATGCGGGGTCGAAAACCGGTGATCCGCCCCCTTGACGATGTTCAATCGCACGTCATCGCCGTCTATATGCTCAAACAATTTCAACGCAATGCCGAGCGCGACATCCCTGTCCGCCGATCCTTGCAACAGGCGCACGGGAAACGGCATTGGCAGCGGCGTACGAAGAACCAGGTTATCGCGCCCGTCTTCGATCAAACGGCGCGTGATCGGATAAGGATCGCCATATTCCGAGGGCAGCTTGACCACGCCCTTTTCCTTTAGCGCCGTGCGTTGACGAGCCGAAAACCCGGCCCACATACCGTCTTCAGTAAAATCCGGCGCTGCGGCTATTCCAACAAAACCGGCAATACATTCCGGTATTTGCCGGGCCAGAATCGCACTTATCCAACCTCCCATGGAAGAGCCGACCAGAATTTGCGGTCCCTGCGTCAGTGCTTGGATGATCGCGCGCGCATCCGTCGCCCAGTCGCCAATGCACCCATCTGTGAATGCCCCTGCGCTTTCCCCATGGCCGGAATAGTCAAACCGTAAAAAGGCCCGGCCTGCGCCGCGCGCCCATGCTTCCAGCGCCACGGCCTTGGTGCCCTGCATGTCGGACATGAACCCGCCTAGGAACACCACCCCTGGCCCGTCGCCCTCGTGTTTTTCATAGGCCAGTTCGCGCCCGCTTGCTGTCATTACCCTGGCCACCCGCACCTCCTGCTGCCTGCGTCCCATGGTTCTGCGGCGGATTGCATCAATGGTCAAGTTCCAACGGCCCTGTTACAAGCAACCCACATCCCGTCTCGACCATGGCCAACCCAGGACAACAATTTGCCAGACATCCGCGCAATTTGGACAGCCCAGAGTAAAACTGCCTGCGCCACATCGGTTTTGCCGGATGGCTGTCGCGACCTGATCTGTCTGGAGCAGCGCGCATCGGCGCCCCGCTGGTTCCTCTCACCGCTACAGGCCAACGCCAGGGTCGTGCAGATTGATGCCGGCACCCGTATGACCGGCTTTCGTTTGCAGGCAGGCGTGCACCTTGACCAGGCCATGATGCGCCTGCTCGCAGGGCGCGCGCCGGACCGGGCGCAGATCAGCAATCTGGTCGCGGAAAATGTCCGCCTGCCACCCGATACAGCTGAGGCGCTGGCCTGCCTGGCTCAGGCTTCAAGCGTGGCGCAGGGCGCGCAGGCCCTGGGCGTGAGTATGCGCAGCCTGCAACGCCTGATAATGCGCGACACCGGAAAAAGCCCGGCCTTCTGGCTACAGCTTGCCCGCTTGCGTCGGGCAGGCAGGCTGGTCTGTGAAATGCCCCTGGTCGAAACCGCGTACGAGGCAGGATATGCCGATCAGGCGCATATGAGCCGCGCCTTCCGCCGCTGGTTCGGTTGCTCTCCGGCAGCTTTTCGGACCCGTCCTGATCTTGTCGCCCAGGTCTTTTCACGCGCCTATGGCTGAGACGTGCCCAAGGCAATCGCCTGGATCAGAAATGCCTCGACCTGCTTGGCCTCGATATCCGACAGCGCCCGCAATTTCAGGTGTCGGCGCGCCTTGCCCCGGCCCTCCAACATCCCGTCAGGGTCATTGAGGCGCGCGCCCTCGCTGAATTCCAACGACACATGCCGCTGATAGCAAAACACCCCGCCAAAGCCACTTTTGTATACCCCTGGCTGGCGCTCGAAAATGGTGCCGCCATACATGGCACGCCCGCGCGCCTCGGGGCACAGACGCGCCACGATTTCCTTTACCGCCACCTCTATTTCGCGCGCCTCCACCGCGTCCATTTCAGCTCCCGACCGGCGTACAGATTTCCACCAGAAAGCCGTCGCAATCGCTGACATAGGCGACACTCTGCCCCCACGGCATTTCCTTTGGCGCCTGCACCGCTTCGGCGCCGGCCCGCAGTGCCCGTTCATAGGCCGTCGCCACATCCTCGGTGACAAAGGCGATCTCCGAACTGGGCGCTTTTACATCGGCACGCGCCGGGTTCTTGCCGGCGCTGGCGATCAGCGCAAAGCTGGCGAAAGCCAGCGTGGTGGTGCCGGTATCCAATTCGCCATAATCACCCTCGGGCGTCAGAAACCGGCGCGTACAGCCAAGGGCCGCCTCGTAAAAGGCGAGAGTTTTTTCAACGTTTTCCACATAGTGGATGATATAACCAAGCTGCATACGACCTCCATTTTCGATCACTCTATCTGGCCCTGCGAAAGCAGTCTTGAACAAATGCGTCAGTGGTCGCAAGCTGAGCAATACCGCTGGCAAGGGCCGCCATAAAAGCCGCGTGAACATGGGCTGCAGGCACCCGCACCCCATCAAACTCCAATCCTCGGGTAGCACAGGCATCATGGATCACTGTCACCGGATGGCCCCGGTCACTCGCAGCGCGCGTGGTTGAATCAATGCAAAAGTGGCTCATGGCGCCAACAATGGTCAACGCAGTTTCCGCCGGCGCGCCCAGCACCGCTGCCAGCCCGGTTTCACGAAACGCATTGGGGAAATGCTTGGTGAAAACCTCTTCGTCAACCCGCGGGGTGAGCGCGGGGTGAATTGCAGCACCCTCGGTACCCGGCGAAAAGAACGGCGCCGGTTTGCGTAGGATCTCATGGCGAATATGAATGATCCTGTCGCCACGTCTCCGCGCTGCATCCAGAACCCGCGCAGCATTGGCCGCAGCGGCTTCGATACGGTCCAGAGGCCACCGACCAGAAGGGAAATAGTCATTCTGCAGATCGACAAGGAGTAGGGCGTTCATCATTTTCTTTCCTTTCAGGTTTAGCCAATTCTTGACAGAATCCAATAACCGCACAATTGTCGGATATGCCAAATTATTTGCCAAATCCGCCAGATCACCTTACCCGTCTGGCAATCCTTGCCTATCCCGGTGCGTCACAGGCCGCTGTCCTTGGGTTGGCTGAAATGTTTGATGCCGCCAACCGCTTTTCCACATCCGGCACATTGGATGTGATAACCACTGATGGCCCCGCGCCTGCCGAGGTGGTGGTATTGCCCCCCGCCTTTGGCAATGAACAATACTTGGCACCTTCTGCCCCGCTCGTGACATGGCTGTCCGAACACACGCAACGCGGCGGGCAGGTCGCCTCGGCCTGTGCCGGTGCGTTTTATCTGGCGGCGGCGGGGTTGCTTGATGGACGGCGCGCCACCACGCACTGGCGCCTGGGCGGAACGCTGCAGAAATGCGCACCGGATGTATGTCTCGTCCTGGACGAAATATTGGTGCGCGACGGGCCGATTCTGACCGCTGGCGGGCTGATGTCGTGGACCGATCTGGCACTTGAACTGATCGGCACACATTTGGGATTAAGCACTTTGCGCGCGGTTGGACGGCATTTTGTTATAGATACCGGACGCCGTGAACAACGATTTTACCGTGCATTCAGCCCACCGATGGACCACGGGGACCGCGCCATCCTGACCGTGCAACGCTACATGCAAAGCCATTTTTCCACCCTCCCCTCACTCACCGTTCTTGCCGAGGCCGCCGGGATCAGTTCGCGTAATTTCCTGCGCCGTTTCAAGGCGGCGACCGGATTGACTCCGCGGGCATATATACAAGCTTTGTGTATTTTTGAAGGGCAGCTCTTGTTGGAAAGCACCTCCCTGCCGGTTGCAGAAATCGCCCACCGGGTCGGGTATGAAAATACCCCAGCATTTTACAAGGCGTTTCACCGCCGTGTTGGCCTGACGCCCGGTGCATATCGGGCACGGCTGCGACGTTGACTTGCCCGCTCACAGGCGTAAAAAGGGCGCCAGACACAACCCGCAACCGGGCGTTTCGTAGGCGCCAAAACGACGAGGAGCCGGCCGATGAGCCAGATTTCCCTGACCTTTCCCGATGGCAATGCGCGCAGCTATCAGGCTGGCATAACGCCGGCCGAAGTCGCCGCAGACATCTCCAATTCGCTGCGCAAGAAGGCGATTTCCGCGACCGTCAACGGCCAGCATTGGGATCTGCAATGGCCGATTGAGGCAGACGCCACCATCGCGCTGCACACGATGAAGGACGAGGTCCAGGCGCTGGAACTGATCCGTCACGACGCCGCCCATATCATGGCGCGCGCGGTGCAAGCACTTTGGCCAGACGTCAAGGTCACCATCGGCCCGGTCATCGAACACGGCTGGTATTACGACTTTGACCGGGCAGAGCCGTTTACGCCGGAAGACCTCGCCACTATCGAAGCCAAGATGAAGGAGATCATCAACACCCGCGACACGGTGCGCACCGAAATCTGGGAACGCGCCCGCGCCGTGAAATTCTACGAGGACAATAACGAGCCATACAAGGTCGAGCTGATCGAGGCCATTCCCGGCAACGAGCCCTTGCGCATGTATTGGCATGGCGACTGGCAAGACCTGTGCCGTGGTCCGCATCTGCAAAATACCGGACAGGTGCCTGCGGATGCGTTTAAGCTGATGAGCGTCGCGGGGGCCTATTGGCGCGGCGACAGCGACCGCGCGATGTTGCAGCGCATCTACGGCGTAGGTTTCCGCAACCGCCAGGAGCTGAAAAAGCATCTGACCATGCTGGAGGAAGCCGCCAAGCGCGACCACCGCAAGCTGGGCCGCGAAATGGACCTGTTTCACATGCAGGAAGAAGCACCGGGGCAGATCTTTTGGCACCCGAATGGCTGGCGCATTTACACGACGCTACAGGATTACATGCGCAGGATGCAGACCCGTGGCGGCTATGTCGAAGTGAACACGCCTCAGGTTGTTGACCGCAAGTTGTGGGAAGCTTCAGGCCATTGGGAAAAGTATCAGGAGCATATGTTCATCGTTGAGGTGGACGAAGAACACGCGCGCGAAAAGACCGTGAATGCGCTCAAGCCGATGAATTGCCCTTGCCATGTGCAGATCTATAACCAGGGGCTGAAATCCTATCGCGACCTGCCCCTTCGTATGGCCGAATTCGGCTCGTGCAACCGCTACGAGCCTTCCGGCGCCCTGCACGGCATCATGCGTGTGCGTGGTTTTACCCAGGACGATGCGCATATTTTTTGCACCGAAGACCAGATTGAAAGCGAAACCATCCGTTTCATCGACTTTCTTTCGCGCGTCTACAAGGATCTGGGCTTTGAACGTTTCAGCGTCAAATTCTCTGACCGCCCCGAGGTGCGCGCCGGATCCGATGACGTGTGGGACAAGGCCGAGGCGGCACTGATGAACGCCACCAAAGCGGCGGGCTATGACTTTGAACTGAACCCCGGCGAAGGCGCCTTTTACGGGCCAAAACTTGAATTCGTGCTGACCGACGCGATTGGCCGCGACTGGCAATGCGGCACCCATCAGGTCGATTTCGTGCTGCCCGAGCGACTGGACGCAAACTACATCGGCGAAGATGGCGCCAAGCACCGCCCGGTCATGCTGCACCGCGCCACTTTGGGCAGCTTTGAGCGGTTCATCGGCATTCTGATCGAAAGCCACGCGGGCAAGTTGCCGTTTTGGCTGGCCCCGAGGCAGGTAGTTGTCGCCTCGATCGTCACCGATGCCAATGAATGGGCCGAGGACGTGGCCGCAACATTGCGCGCCGCCGGAATCCATGCCGAGACCGACCTGCGTAACGAAAAGATCAACTACAAGGTCCGCGAGCATTCGCTGGGAAAAGTGCCGGTCATCCTGGCGGTCGGCGCGCGTGAGGTCGAGGACCGGACAGTCACGCTAAGACGGCTGGGGGAAAAACAGACCCGTGTTGTCGGGCTGGACGAGGTTCTGAAAAGCCTCACCGCCGAGGCGACACCGCCTGACATTGCATGAATACGACAAGAAAAGGCCCCGCCAAGACGATACCCTGGCGGGACCTTGCTATCTACTAACCTGGCAATTGTGGCCTACCACTCGATGCTGACAAATTCTGGCAAGCCGACACCGCCGACGGTTCCACCGCCACCAATACCCTTCGGCATCGAAACTTTGCAATATTCTTCGCCCGGGCTACCGCCTTTGCTGGTACCCGACGGGCAATTTCCCTCGCTATCAGGATCGCAATAGCAAAAGCCCCCACCCGATGAACCGTTACAATTAGAGGGGCATTTGTCGGTAGAGTCAGAGGCATAGCTGATCGGTCCTTTGGGCCGAACCCCCATTTCCTTCAGCCGCTCAATCACCGCAATACGCAACGGCGTTGGCAGAATTTTGAGCGGTATGGGTTTCCCGGTTTCCCCAGCCGTTGCACTTCCAAGCGCAATCGTCAAAGCCAGAGTAAAGATGACAAAAATTCGCGTAAACATGTTGTGTCCTTATCAATGATTCTCGTTAAACAGTTCAATGAATGGGAAATAGCACCAGATCCGAACTGTGCGACCATTGTATACACAGCTTGTACTTCGCATCAAGGATACAGTCTTGGTTCGAAGCTGCCCAAAGGGGATGCTTCAGGCACATCATCGCCAATTCAAGGTTGGAAAACCAGCGGAAAAAAGCCCATGCCATACTGAGGAGATCATCGGATCGGGCAACAAGTCAGCTTCAACAGAATGGATACTAAACGATACCGAACGAACCCGATCCGGCTGTTACAACATCAAAATCCGTTAAATTCGTCGCAATATCGCTCATAACCTTTGATGATTGCGTGCAGATCCAATGCCGCACTGCTTCTGCAATCTGCCGATTGTGTGCGTTTGGATTTATTACCATGCAGTAGTTCTTGTTTGTCTTCAGTGTCTTGGGGAGTGCGGGCATCAATAGCCCCTCGCGCAGCAGGTAACTACAGGACGTCACATAGCCCAGCGCCACACCGCGCCCGTTTACCGCTGTCTGCAAAACGATCGAGTAATCCGGCACGCGGATTTCAGGCAAGGATTGATTGAGAGATTGGCCGGTTGCGGTAAGAAAATCCTGCCAGGAAATTCGCGGGCTATCAAGCTTGACCAATGAATGTGCGCCATCACGAAGCGGCGCATCAAGCATCCCGTTTTTCGCAACATATTCGGGTGATGCAACCGCCACAAGCCATTCGGGCGCGAAGGGGGTGGCTTGATCTTCTGGTGCCACATTGGTCTCAAGGCGCAGCCCCAAATCGCAACGCCCCAAGGCACCAGTCACCTCGCCGCCGGTGAGTTGAAAGTTCAGTGTGACATCGGGAAACGCCCGACGGAACTCCGGCATTTGAGGTATCAGCCAATGGGCGGCGAAAGATGTCGAAAGGGACAGTGTCAGCACATTCTCTTGGGATGTGTTATTTGAAATCTGATCAATCGCAACCTCGATCGCGGCAAACGACAGGTGGACCGCGCGATAAAGGATTTCTCCATCCGAGGTTAGCGCCAACCTTGATTTTTCACGCAAGAACAATCGTGTTCCCAGATGCGCCTCCAATGCTGCGATATTTTTGCTGACCGCGGGTTGGGTCACGTTCAACAGCGCGCCGGCATCGGTGAAGTTTAACGTTCGAGCCGCAGTTTCAAATGCAAACAAAGACTGGGCTGACGGAAGTTTTTTTCGCAATGCCATAACTACAAGTTATCCATGTCATGAAAATAATCAATGTTCTTTTGCGATCTGGCACATGATCTATTCCAAACTGTCGACTCATCTGCAATTGGAAAGACACATTGACCGCAACGCGCCGCCGCAGGAAAAAGACCTCCGCGTCACCAGATGCCACACCGCTGCCCCCCTATATCACGCGGACGGCGCCGGTTTATGACATCCTGAACGAAGCGCAGGTCACCGCCATTGAAGAGGGTGCCGAGGATATTCTTGAAAAGATCGGGGTCGAGGTGCGTCACGCCCCAAGCCTGAAATTGCT
>CAYSBG010000001.1:15030-21828 GCA_964429125.1 uncultured Aliiroseovarius sp. | reverse complement strand
CCGATGATCTTGCCGTCGGGTTGCAGCCCCAGGCGCTCATAGCGGAACACCTCCTGCATCGAGATGACTTCGCCCTCCATTCCGGTGATTTCGGTGATCGAGGTCATGCGGCGCGAACCGTCCTGCAGGCGGCTGATCTGCACGAACAGGTTTACAGCCGAAGCGATCTGGTTGCGCACGGCCTTGAGCGGCATTTCGATGCCGGCCATGGCGACCATGTTTTCCAGGCGCGAAACCGCGTCGCGTGCGCTGTTGGCGTGGATGGTGGTCATCGAGCCATCATGGCCGGTATTCATCGCCTGCAGCATGTCGATCACCTCTTCACCGCGTGTCTCGCCGACGATGATGCGGTCCGGGCGCATCCTGAGGGCGTTGCGCAGGCAATCGCGCTGGCTGACCGCGCCTTTGCCTTCGACGTTTGCCGGGCGGCTTTCCATCCGCCCCACATGCACCTGTTGCAATTGCAGTTCGGCGGTGTCTTCGATGGTCAGGATGCGTTCGGAATTGTCGATGAAGCCTGACAGTGCGTTCAGTGTTGTGGTTTTACCCGAACCGGTCCCGCCGGAGACGATGATGTTCAGGCGCGTGGCCACCGCGGCTTGCAAATAGACGGCCATTTCATCGGAAAAGGCGCCGAAATTGACCAACTCGTCAATGCCCAGTTTGTCCTTTTTGAATTTACGGATCGACACCAGCGAGCCATCGACCGCAATCGGCGGCACCATGGCGTTGAAGCGGGAGCCGTCGGCAAGGCGGGCGTCCACATGCGGATTGCTTTCATCCACACGCCGCCCAACGGCGGAAACGATCTTGTCGATGATGCGCAGCAGGTGGCGTTCGTCTTTGAAGGTGGTGTCGGTCAGTTCCAGCTTGCCTGCCCGTTCAACAAAGACCTGCTGCGGGCCGTTGACCAAAATATCGTTGACCGTCGGATCCTTGAGCAGCGGTTCGAGCGGACCCAGGCCAGTGACCTCGTCGTAAAGTTCCTGGTTGAGGGTAATACGTTCGTCGCGATTCAGGACAACGCCCATCGCTTCGAGCTTTTCGGCGGCAATCGCTGTTATCTCTTCGCGCAGTTCCTTTTCCGAGGCGGTTTCCAGAGCGCCAAGGTTGAGGTTGTCCAGCAGCTCTTTGTGCAACTCCAACTTGATTTCACCCAGGCGCTCGCGGCGTTTCTTTTCCTTGTCGCCGGCTTCGGTGCGCACGGCGACCTTGGGGGCGGGACGCAGGCTGACCTTGGGCTTGGTGATCGGGGATGCGACCGGTGTTTCAATGGCTTTCAGCACAGGTTTTTCGCCTGTGCCTTTGCTTGTCGGAGCTGTTTTTTTATAGCGTGCGAACACGTTTCGTCCCCCTTATTTGGTGGCTTCGGCCGCGGATTGTGCGGTTTCATGAACCGACAGCGCCAAAGCCTGAATTTCGCGGCGCAGCGGATTTTTTGCGGCGCCTTCGGCCAGTGGAAGGCCGTGATCGGCCGCCTGTGCGGCCGGGCCTAACCCGTCGGGCAGCTGGATTTCTATGGTGATGTCCAGACTCTCGGCCATTTTCTTGACCCGCGACTTGCCGCTCATGTCGGTGCGTTTGGGCGCACGGTTAAGCACATGACGCAGCTTGCTGACCGGCAATTCCTCGGCCTTGAGCGCGCGGATGAAGCGCAGCGTGTTCTGGGCGCTGCGCATGTCGAGCTCCAGCGTGGTGAAAAACACATGGGCTGCGGTCAGAACGTTTTCCGTCCACGTCACCACAGTTTTCGGCATATCTATGATAACATAGTCAAAATTAGCTTTGGCCATGGCGATGATCCGGTCGACATCTTCTGGTGTGATCAGATCCAACGGCAACATGTCCGCCGGCGCGGTCATCACGTGAAGCATGTCGTTATAGGTCAACATCGCTTGCAGGAAGCTCTCGCTGTCCATGCTTTCAGTGTCTGAAAGCAGCTCATAAACCGCTTCGCGCCGAGGCAGATCAAGATAGGTGGAGACCGAGCCGTTTTGCAGGTCAAAATCCAGCAAACAAACGCGCAACGCATCTTGCGGGGCAGTTTTTTTGGCCTTTTTCAAGAACCCCTTGGCGGGTTGCTCGGCATTGGAGAGGGAAGCCAGTTCCCAAGCCAGATTTACAGCCAAGGTGGTGGTGCCAGTGCCCCCGGCCATGCCATGCACCGCCAGCACCACACCATCCAGGTCATTGCCAGCGGGTTTGAGAGTCGGCTCGGCTGCGACGGCCAGCGGAGCCATGGGCGGTGCCTTGGGCGTATGCATACGCTCGATTGCGTCATGCAATGCACCTTCGGGAAGCGGATAGGGGACGAATTCCTCGGCGCCCAGCTTGAGCAACTGGTGCAGGGTGATCGGGCTGACCTCTTCGGCGATGACAATGACTTTGATGTCATGGGCGCTTGCGGCCTTTATGACTGCGACGATTTCGCTAAAGTCGGCCTCGTCCTCTTCATCGAGCGCTATGGCGATGAATTCAAGAGAGGCGGCATCGGGTTGGGCGAAAAACGCAGCGGCGTCGGATATCGCCAGATCGCCCCATGCCTCGCCCAGTTCGGCTTCCATATCCTCGATCAGAAGGTCAAAATTCTGCACGTCCCGCGAAACCGTGCAAGCGACGATCGGGTCCGGTTCCTGTTGTACAGCGACTACGCTACTCATTCCTCTATTCCTTCTGTGTGGGTCCAGGCCTTGTGCCGGCTTTTTGTCGGTCACCTTGTCCGAACCCCGTGCGCAAAACGCACATACTGCTCCCAAGTGAGGATTTAGTGACAGGCAATGTTGGCAACATTAGGGCTGAAAGCGCGTAATTATTCGTCATATTGGAACGATCCGGGGTGGATCGGCGCCCGTGGGCCCGGTGCAAAATGAAAAAACCAGCGACATGCGCTATGCATGTCGCACCAAATCGAATTCGTCCGGTGGGGCGAACGCATTTGCTTGTGCAAACGCTGCCTCGCCCCACCAGCCGAATACCTATAACTGATAAGGCGCGACACGCGCTCCAATACGTTCAGATTATGTCGAGGGCAATTTGCATGCAATCTGTGGATCAGACGAACGCCACACCCTTTAGCCGCCTTCACCACCGAGGGACGTAGGCGGAACCGCGCTCGAAAGGTATTGCCGAAACACCACATCAGCGTATTTGCCATTTAATATCAGTGGATTATTCTGAACGAACCCGGTCACTTCGGTGACGGTCCGGCGGTTCTGTGGCTCGCGACCCTGGCTTACGATAACCGGCTGCGTTTCGCCAAAGGAAACAACGGCTTCAAGCCGGGAGCGGTTTACGCCTTGCGAAATCAAGTAGCGCACAACCGCGCGTGCCCGGCGCAATCCAAGACGTTTGTTATAGGCGTGGGAGCCAACCGCATCCGTGTGGCCGTAGACTTTGAAGCGGACTTCGGGGAACTGACGGATCCAGTTAGCTTGTTCGCGCAGAACAAGCCGGGCCGCGTCATCAAGCTGGGCCGAGTTGAAGGCAAAGGTAACGGTGCTGGGTACCTCGGCGGCAAACCGCTTCTGCAGGTCAATCACATAAGAAATTTCACCTGATTGGATGCCCAGGTTGCGGGTGGTGGCGACTCCGTTCGGGCCGCCCTCCATATTGCCGCCTACCTCCTGGTTCCACGAGGGGCTGTTGGCGCAGGCGCCGGCAAGCGCCAAGGCCGAGACGGCAAGGGCAAAGTGTATTGTGCGGGATTTCATCGGCTCAATCCTCCATCACATAGCCGTAAGAGCCGGTAAAGTCCTGTTGGGCGACTTCGCCGGCTGCGCCGCTTGTCGGGCGGGCAGGGGCGGCGGTGGTGCCGTTGAGGAATAGCTCGGCCTCGGTCGGCGGGCGGATCCGGTCGGTCGGTAGCGCATAGGCCTCGCCGCGCGTTGGCGTAACCAGATGCGCGGTGATAATGATCACCAGTTCGGATTGTTGGCGATTATAGGCGGCCGAGCGGAACAGGGCGCCAAGAACCGGAATGTCACCAAGCCAGGGCACCTGGCCGTTCAAGTCGCGGAAATCATCCTGTAACAATCCGGCAATGGCAAAGCTTTGCCCGTCACGCATCTCGACCGTGGTCGAGGTCTCGCGGCGGCGGAAACCAGAAACCGAAAAGCCGTTGTTGGTGATGGAAGTGGTTGGGTCGATACCGGAAACGGCGGCGGAAAGCTCCAGGTTGATAATGTCCTGGTCAATGACACGCGGGGTAAATTTCAGCTCGATCCCAAAAGGCTTGTAGGTAACGGCGATGGAGCCTGTCGTTGGATCGACAACCGGCACCGGGTATTCACCGCCGGCCAGAAAGTTTGCCTCCTGCCCGGATAGGGCGGTCAGGTTTGGCTCGGCCAAAGTTCGCACAACGCCTTTACTTTCAAGAGCTTCCAGAAGCACACCCACCTGAAAGGCGCCGGCATTGAAGCCAAGACGCAGCGAACCCTGGGTGCCTTGAACATTTACCAAGGCCGGATTGGTGATGTCATTGGCGCCTAGAAGCCAGGTGCCTGTTTCGCCCGTTGCCGTCACCCCGCCGCCGCCGGTAAAGCCCAGCGAGGCCGAGAGCGATTTCGACACGGTGCGGCTCATCTCGGCAAATTTGACCTCCAGCATCACTTGCTGGGTGCCGCCAACGCTCATCAGGTTGGAAACCCGTTCGGGCGCGTAACGCTGGGCCAGCTCCAAGGCCCGATCAAGGGCGGCGCTTGAGGTTACAATGCCTGACAGCACGATGCCGTCGTTGGCGGTACGCACTTCAATCGGCTCGCCTGGCAGGATCTGGCGCAGGCGTTCTTTGAACTCGGCAATGTCCGGGGTGACGCGTACCTCGACATTGGTAATCAGCCGCCCGTCAGGCCCCAAGAGCGTGAGCGTCGTGCGCCCGGGGGTTTTGCCCAGCACATATATGGTGCGGTCCGAAAGCGTGGAAATATCGGCAATCCCGGGATTGGCGATGGATATTTCGGCAAATGGCTGATCGGCTTCGACCACCACTGCACGATTCATCGGAACATTAAGCGCGCTGCTCACGCCGCCGGACATGACCCGCAGGTCCTGGGCGGACGTGCCCACAGGCGCAATGGCGATGCCGAATGCGAGGCCCAGAAGGGCCGCTTTTAAAAGCTTGTCAATTTTCATGTGATCCTGCCTCTCCGATCACGCCTCGTTTACGGTCTTGTCGCCGCCAGCTGCCTGGGTCTGGTGCCCAATTGAGTGCCATCATGTCAGAGTTTTCATTTTAGTGCAAGAATCAATGACTTGTGGGGTGCTCCTCATGTGGGCAAGGCGCAACACATATGAGAAAAATGGCAGATGTTGGTGAATTCCCCAGCAAAGCTCAACATAGGGTATGGAAAACTGCAGGGTGGGCGAACCTGCCCACCCTGCACTTGCTTGTCCGTGTGGTGGTTTCAGCTTTCCGGGCAGGCAACCGGGGTTTCAACGATTTCCGCTCCACGCCGTGTGCGGATCGTGCAGACCCGTGGGGCCTGGGGCGCGGCCTGGCGCACCTCGGCCTGAACGCCAAGGAGTTCATTCTGGTCTACTTCTACAGAAGCTGCGATGGTTTCGTCATCGGTACCGACCAGAGAAAGGCTTAACTTGCCGGTGGTTTGCGCCTGAGCCAGGGCGGCGACCTGGGTCGGGGTCGCCTGCACGGTGATAGTGCGGGCAATGGTCGGCGCCGAACGGTCGGAATCCGCTGTTTGGTCGATGGCGATGATTTGCAAGCCAGCCTGAATCATCCGGGTGATTTCACTGCCACGCCGTTCGCCCTCGCGCGCCGCGCCGCGACCACTCCAGTAGACGTCGACACGGTCGCCTGGGCGCAAAAAGCCGGAAACGCCGCTGGCCACGTCGACCTTGATGGTAAAGGCGCGCATGCCTTTGCCAAGGCGAGAGGCCACGCCTGCATCGGCGCCCGGGGCACTGATTTTCATCGCCAAAACGGCTTCGCCCTTTTCCATCGTACGCAAAACCGTGCGGAATTCCGCTTCGCCTTCCGGGAAAATGTCGGTGATTTCGGTGAAAGCTCCCGGCGGCACGGCTTTGACAGGCCAGCGCACAGGCTCAATATTCTCAACGGTCAGTTGTTCGCCGTACGCCAGGCGGTCCTTGACCACGAAAACCGCGGTAGTCGGCACGATCTGAGAGCGCAGGGCGCGCTCGGCCGCCAGCTGCTGTTTCTGCGCGCCGATATAATCGCGCGCCATGTATACTGCGAAACCTGCGAGACCAACGCCGAGTATCAGGACCAGTCCGAATATCAGTCGCATGTTGTATCCTTTCTTTCGCCCCTGTTTGGGTGGCGGTCATTTCAATGATCTTGTCGCCGGGAAATGCGGCAGAATATGGGACAAAGAATGAAATTTACGGGGTAAGTTCCTGGTTTTCGACCTGATTTTTATAGGCAGCGTGGAAATTTTGTGGAGACGCGAAAGGGCTGTGCCTTGTCGCCAAGACACAGCCCTGTTCTGAAGTCAGACAGCTTAGTAGCTGGCGATACCCGAGCTGGACAGCTCGCTGGCGATGTCGCCGGCCAGGTTGGTCGTGCCACCGGAAACAGTGGTCAGAACGGCAATGCCCAGGCCCACGATGGCGGCGGTAAGAACGACCCAATCGACAGTTACGGCGCCGGATTCGTCTGCGAAGAATTTGTTGAACAGTTTCATTTTGATAGCTCCATTAGAAGTGTGTTTGTCTGGTTTGGCCGAGGGCCGGATTAGTAGCTGGCGATACCCGAGCTGGACAGTTCGCTGGCGATGTCGCCGGCCAGGTTGGTCGTGCCACCGGAAACAGTGGTCAGAA
>CAYSBG010000001.1:0-14930 GCA_964429125.1 uncultured Aliiroseovarius sp. | reverse complement strand
CAGTGGTCAGAACGGCAATGCCCAGGCCCACGATGGCGGCGGTAAGAACGACCCAGTCGACAGTTACGGCGCCGGATTCGTCTGCGAAGAATTTGTTAAACAGTTTCATTTCATGTCCCTTCAGAGGTTGTTCAGTCTTGGTTCCTACCCAGCAAACCTCCCAATCGCCTGTGAACCGATCCGGTTGCCTGCTTGGCATGGGAGGAAATTGCCCTTGGATTGGGGCGAGAGTTGGGCGGGTTTCGTACAATTATGGGGTTAACGTTTTTTTTGTGGAAAAATTGCATAACATACGGAAAAATAACAGGAAAAAAGTTTAGCTGATTTTACACTTGCCGGTTTGTTTGCGCTTTTCGGCAAAAAATAATGCAGATAAGGCAGGAAAAACTGGCCCTGAGCGCGGAAATTTGCGAGAAAACCGACAATAAAAATGGCAGGGCAACAATGAACGGGCGGCAAGGACGCAAAAGGCTGCGTCGGGGAGTCATTTATGTATACGCACTTGCGGTGATCGCAGGGCAGGCTTGGGCAGGCAATCCCGAGCCAGAGGGTGCTGTGCATGAAAACGCCCAAGCAGAGCCAGCGCCGTGGCCGCAATTCACTTTCAAACGGGTCGGCCTGCCGCAAACCAACACGCCGCGTATCAACGTGCAGATAGATCCCGCCGAGCAAGCCGCAGCGTTGCAAGGCGGCACGTCAGATACAGCGGCAACCGCGCAGCCCTTGGCGAATGGCGGGGCGGACGGGGGCGGATTTGACTGGTTCTGGGCGGATGTGGCGGCTGACATTGCCAATGGCGGCCCGGCAAACCTGGCGCGCGCGCTGGCGGTGCTGAGGAACAATCCGGCCAGCCCGTCGCCGCGATTGCAGGATTTGCAGGGTATCGCTGCCGCACACGGGCTGGATATTTTACGCGCCACCGTGGGGACGGATGTTTCCCCGGCGTTGGTCGTGGCAATGATCGCTGTTGAAAGCGGCGGACGCGCGGATGTGGTCAGTGGCAAGGGGGCCGAGGGGCTAATGCAACTGATCCCGGATACTGCGGTGCGTTTTGGTGTCGAGGATGCCAGCGACCCGGGCGAGAGCATTCGTGGCGGCGTTGCTTACATGGCTTGGCTTATGGACGAATTCACCCGAGACCCGATCCTGGCCCTTGCCGGATACAATGCCGGCGAGAATGCGGTCAAGAATAATGGTGGCGTGCCGCCTTTTGCCGAGACCCGCGCCTATGTGCCAAAAGTGCTGGCCGCTTGGCAAGTGGCGCGTGGTCTGTGTATGACCCCTCCAGAGCTGATTACCGACGGCTGCGTGTTTGCCGTGAAAGGAAACCCGGATAATGGATGATTTGAGGCCGCTGGTTTTGGATGTGGATGGCACGTTTCTGCGCACGGATATGCTGTATGAATGTTTCTGGGCCGGGCTTGGCCAGGCGCCGGTGGCAACGCTCAAGGCGACGTTTGGCAATTTCACCCGGCCTGCACGCCTGAAAGAAGAGCTGGCACGGATCGCCGATTTGCGCACCGACCTGATGCCGGTCAACCCGGCGGTTGCCGATGCAGCTATGGAAGCCTTGCAACAGGGCCGCGAAGTGACGTTGGCCTCGGCCTCCAACGAGGCGCTGGTGGCCGATCTTGCGCAGGATTACGGGCTGAGTCAGCGCATCTTTGCCTCGTCCGGCGAGTTCAACCTGAAAGGCGCCACCAAGGCGCAGGTTCTGGTCGATACCTATGGAGCGGGCGGGTTCGATTATGCCGGAAATGCGCCGGTGGATATGGCGATCTGGAAACAGGCGCATACGGCGTTGGTCGTTGGGGACAGCAAGGCCGCGCGAAAGCTGATGCGCGAAAGTAAACTGGTACGCACTTTTCCCGGAGGCTGGAAGGCCCGGGATCTGTTGCGGGCCATGCGGCCGCATCAATGGGTCAAGAATGTGTTGCTGTTCACACCGATGGTGGCGGCACATGATTTCACCGTTTCCAACCTGCTGCTGGTGTTGATGGGCATCGTGGCTTTCTCTGCCGCTGCCTCGTCCATTTATATTGTCAACGATCTGCTCGACCTTGAGGCCGATCGCCTGCATGCAACCAAACGTAACCGTCCGTTTGCCTCGGGCGCGGTGCCGATAAGCGCAGGCATGGCGGTGGCCGTTGGTTTGGCCGGGACGGCGCTGGCCACTGGGTTATGGCTGGGGTGGGCGTTTTTCGGCACCATTGTGCTGTATATGATATTGTCGCTGGCGTATTCTCTGCGCCTGAAGCGGCTTCGATGGGTTGATATTGCCACGCTGGCCGGGCTGTACACCTTGCGCGTGGTGGCCGGGGCGGCGGCAATGCAGGGCGAGGTTTCGACCTATTTGCTGGTTTTCATTTATCCGGTTTTCCTGACTTTGGGATGCGTGAAACGGATGACCGAGCTAAGCCTTGCACAACATGATGACCGCCTGCCGGGGCGTGGCTATGGGCGTGGGGATATAAGCGATCTGCTCAATGTTGCCTATCTGGGCATGTTCGGTGCGGTGATGAATTTTTTTCTTTACACCTTCTCCGAGCAGGCGGTGCGCTTGTACGAGACCCGATGGCTTTTGTGGTTTTCTCTGATCCCGATTGCCCTGTGGCTGCGGCGGATGATCAAACTGGGTTATCGTGGCGAGATGGATTACGATCCGGTGGTCTTTGCCATGCGCGACAGACGCGGAATCGCCTTGCTGATTATTTCCCTGGCGATCATGTTTGCCGCTGCCGGCCTGTGGCAGGATTGGTATGCGCTGTGGCGATAAGCCTTGTGCGGACAGGCGGACGGCCATTGCCCTGTCACCCGGCGTGGCAGGTGGCTATAAAGCCGCAACCCGCCCGGATTGGGCGCCCTTGAAGCAAACGAGCAACGCCATTTCCATGCCTTCCCAAAAGGACATATCCAAGGCCCGCCGTGACCGGCTGATTTTTCTGGTCCTGATCGGGCTGGTCCTGGCCGGGCTGGTTGGCGCCATGGCCGCCACGGGCTGGCGCGAGGTCTGGGCCGAAATCCGACAAATACAGCTGTGGCAGTTCGGAGTCCTTCTGGCGCTGTCCCTGGTAAATTACCTGGCCCGATCGCTGCGTTGGCATCTGTTTGCCCGCAAGCTGGGGCTGGATACCGGCCTGCTGCAGGACACCCGGCATTTCCTGGGGGGGTTTGCCATGTCGGTCACGCCTGGACGGGTGGGCGAGTTGGTTCGGATGCGCTGGATCCGGCGGGAAACCGGCTGGAGCTTTGAGCGCACGGCGCCCTTGATGTTGGCGGATCGGGCATCTGACCTTGCTGCCATGGGGGTGCTTTTGGCGCTGACGCTGATGCTGTCGACGCGCGGCATTGCCCTTGGAGCGCCGGTGGCGGGCCTGGCATTGGCGGCGGCATTCTTGGTGACCCGGCCGGGCCTGTTGCATAGTCTGGCCAACCTGGGATACCGGCTGATTGGCCGGTTTCCCCGCCTGTTTGTGCAAATTCGTCGGGCCGCCAAATCGCTGGCGACTTTCTCGGCCCCGCGGCTGATGGCCGGGGTGGCGTTGCTTGGTGCGCTGGGCTGGATGGCCGAAGGGTTTGCCTTTCACTTCCTGCTGATGTGGATGGGCGCGGATATCGGCCTGGCCAAGGCCACAGCGATATTCATTTTTTCGGCTCTTGCCGGGGGGCTGACCGGCGCGCCCGGCGGGGTCGGCGGGGCCGAGGCGGCGATGGTCGCCTTGTTGGCATTGGAGGGCGTGCCGATGGAAGTCAGCCTGCCGGCCACGGCCATTATCCGTGTGACGACCCTGTGGTTCGCCATAGGCATTGGCCTTATGGTGTTTCCATGGGCAGAAAAATACAGCCTGAGAGGTGAACATGCGCTGGAAAGAAACTGAATACAGCGGTTGGGGCCGGGTGCAGAAGGCTGAGGGGGCATTGGCGCGTCCGGAACGGGTAAGTGCGCTGAAGGCGACCTTGGCCGAGGGAATGGCGCCGGCAATTGGCAATCGACGCTCTTATAACGACGCCCCGCTCAATAGCGGTGGGCGGGCAATTGATATGACCCGGCTGGACCGGATATTGTCCTTTGACCCCGAGGCGGGCGTTCTGGAGGCCGAGGCCGGGGTGGAAATCGGCGAACTAGCGCGCATATTCGCCCCCAAGGGCTGGCTCCCGACGATCATGCCCGGCACCGGCAAGGCGACCCTGGGCGGTTGCATCGCTCAGGATGTTCACGGCAAGGCACATCATGTGGACGGCTCGTTCGGCCAGCATGTGTTGTCGGTGACCTTGTTGCAGGCAGGTAAACGCGTCGTCGCCTCGCCCGGCCGCAACAAGGCGTTGTTTCGCGCGACCATGGGCGGGCTGGGTCAGACCGGGGTGATCCTGAGCGCAAAAATCCGTATGACCGCTTGCCCCGGCACGACAATGCGCGTCACCGAAACCCGCGCCGAGGGCTGGGATGAATTCATTGCCCTGCTGGATCATTCCACAGCACCCTATGTGGTCGGCTGGATTGATGCGGCCGCCAAGGGGGATGCGCTGGGCCGGGGTATTTTAGAGGAGGGCGAATTTTCCGCCACGCAGGCGAAATGGCCGGACAAAGCCCGCAAGGTACCTATTGATGCGCCGGGCTTTGCCATCTCGGGGCCGGTGGTAAAGCTGTTCAACAACCTCTATTACAAACGCGTTCCCAAAGAGGGGCGCATTGGCGAACGCCCGATCCCCGAGTTTTTCTTTCCGCTGGACAAGATCCACGACTGGAACCGGCTTTATGGCAAGCGCGGTTTTTACCAGTTCCAGAACGTGGTGCCGCTGGCCGAAGTGCATGTGCTGCGGACCATTGTTGAAAAAATTGCGGAAAGCGGGCTGGCCTCGCCGCTGGCTGTGCTCAAACGCATGGGGCCTGGTCGCGCCGGTCACATGTCTTTTCCCATGGAAGGCTACACGCTGGCGCTGGACTTTCCGGCGCGTAAAGGTGCGGCTGAATTGATTGGCGAGCTTGAAAAGATGACCCTGAACGCGGGCGGGCGGCTCTACCTGGCCAAGGATGCGCTGGCATCGGGCGAGATGATCAGGGCGATGTACCCGGAGCATACCGAATGGGCGGAAATATGCGAAAAGGCAGACCCCGAACACGCGCTGGAAACCGACCTGACCCGCAGGCTTGGTTTGAGGAGCGGATCATGAGTGAGACATGGATCATTCTGGGCGCGACCTCGTCCATGGCGCGGGCATTTGCGCGCCTGAAAGCCGAAGAAGGGGCGCGGTTGCTGCTGGCGGGACGCGATATGGACGAAATCAAGCGGCTGGCTGGTGACCTGTCTTTTCGCGGGGCAAGCGAGGCTGTGGCGATTGCCTTTGATGCACGCGACCCTGGCACGTTTGGCCCACTCATTGAACGGGCAGAGGCCGGCAGCGGCATGATCTCGGCGGCGATGTTCGTCGGCTCGATGCCCGAGCAGGACGCGATTGACGCCGACCCGTCACTGGTCGACGGAACCATCATTGATAGTTTTACCGGCCCGGCGCGGTTTTTACAAATGCTGGCACCGACCATGGAAACGCGCGGTGGAGGTACGGTCGTTGGTGTTGGCTCGGTCGCGGGGGACCGCGGGCGTATTGGCAATTATGTCTACGGCGCTGCCAAAGCCGGTTTTGCCACCTACCTCTCTGGTCTGCGCAATCGGCTGAACCGGGCAGGAGCCCATGTGGTGACAGTGAAGCCGGGTTTCGTCGATACGGCGATGACCTGGGGCATCGAAGGCATGTTCCTGGTCGCCAGCCCCGAGGATATCGCGAAGGGTATCAACAAGGCCGTGGAAAAGAAAAAAAATGTCCTCTATACACCGTTCTTTTGGCGCTACATCATGCTGATCATCCGCTCAATCCCCGAGTTCTTGTTCAAGAAACTGTCAATCTGAGGCGCGATATGTTCATGGCTGGATGAAGAGCACACTGCGGCCACAAAATGTAAGACACTATGGCCTTTGCCCTTCATCTTGGCCCAAATACCTTGGGGGTCTGGGGGTGAAACCCCCAGTCGGTCGCTCCGGCGTCAGCCGGAGCGAAAGCAGTCATACAATGGTCGCAGCAGTTGCGGCGATCATCTCTTGACGGCTGATGCCGGGCGCCAGTTCTTGAATATGTAGCCCTTTATGGGTCACATCCAGCACCCCGAGGTTGGTGATAATCCGGTCCACCACGCCTTTGCCGGTCAGCGGCAGGGTACATTCAGGCAGGATTTTCGAAACCCCGTGTTTATTGGTATGATCCATCACCACCACCACACGACCAACGCCTGCCACCAGATCCATGGCGCCGCCCATTCCTTTGACCAGCTTGCCGGGGATCATCCAGTTCGCCAGATCGCCGTTCTCGGCAACCTCCATGGCGCCCAGAATGGCCATGGCAATCTTGCCGCCACGGATCATGCCAAACGACAGCGCGCTGTCGAAATAGGCGGTATGGGGCAGTTCGGTGACGGTCTGTTTGCCGGCGTTGATCAGGTCGGCGTCGACCTCGTCTTCGGTCGGGAACGGCCCCATGCCCAGCATGCCGTTCTCTGACTGCAGCGTTACATGCACGCCCTCGGGGATGTGGTTGCTTACCAACGTCGGAATGCCGATGCCAAGGTTCACATACATGCCATCCTCAAGCTCTTGCGCGGCGCGTGCGGCCATATCGTTGCGGGTCCAGCCCTTTTGGTCAGCCATGGCTCAGCCCTCCCTTACCGTGCGTTGTTCGATACGCTTTTCATGGTCGCCCTGAATGATCCGGTGGACAAAGACACCGGGCAGGTGAATCGTGTCGGGGTCGAGGCTTCCCGCGGGAACGATCTCTTCAACCTCGACCACACAGGTCTTGCCACTCATCGCAGCCAAGGGGTTGAAATTACGGGAGGTTTTCCTGAAAACCAGGTTCCCGGTTTCGTCCGACTTCCAGGCTTTGACGATGGAAAGATCGGCAAAAATCGCCTTTTCCATGATGTAGGTCTCGCCGTTGAAATCCTTGTGCTCCTTGCCCTCGGCAATCACCGTGCCAACGCCGGTTTTGGTATAAAACGCCGGAATGCCATGGCCGGCGGCACGCATCTTTTCGGCCAGGGTGCCTTGCGGGGTGAACTCCAGTTCCAACTCGCCCGCCAGATATTGGCGCATGAATTCAGCGTTTTCCCCGACATACGAGCTGATCATTTTGGTCACTTGGCGGGTTTGCAACAGGATGCCGATGCCGAAATCATCCACGCCAGCATTGTTGGAAACAAAAGTCAGGTTATTGGTACCCGCGTCACGAATGGCGGCGAGGAGCAGCTCGGGAATACCACAGAGGCCAAAGCCCCCGGCGGCAATGGTCTGGCCATTTTCAAGTAGCCCTTCCAAGGCGGCTTCGGCGCTCTCATACACCTTGTTCATGCAAAATCCCCTCTCGCCTATTGCCAAACGGCCTAGAGCCTTTTCGCGCGCAGGCAGTGCGAAGTCAATCAACTTGCCGCTACGTCATCTTGTTGAAGTGCCGGCTTCTTGACGTGTCGCAAGGCGTCCTGCTGCCGGGGCTGTTAGCATTGATGCGGGGTAGGAAAATGCAAGTATTCCGAATTCTTTCCTTGATGTGGCTGGCGGCTTGTTCTTCGGGAGATGTATCCTTGAACCGGAGCGCGGGCGCGGTGACGCCGACGCAGGGAGGCATCCCCGTCGCTACCGCCGGATCCTCGCCCGCCGCTGTCAGGGCCCGCCGCGTCGAGATTGCCAATGTTTACCTGTCGAAAACCGGCCCTGCGGCGGGACAAAACCAGTTTCTTTTCTCCGGACAGGGACGTGCCACGCCGCATATTTATGTCAATTCACTGATCGGTGTGCCTGCCAAAGTGCGCCTGCAATGTGATGGCGCGGCACAGCTGTTGGGGATCAGGGAGCAACCGGAGTTCATTCATCCCGGCGGGCGGCGCAGCTTCATGCTGGCTCCACATAGCCATGGTCAGGTGATCATTGCGGTTGGGGCCGGGGTGCAGGTCTGCACGCTTGATTGGGGTTCTGGACGCCAGCTCGTTTTGCGGCGCAGCGCGCAGGCGCGCCCGGATTTGGCCCGCATTGAAACCCGCCACCAGACCTGCACGCCGCCCGCTCCGGAACGAATGTCACCATTGGAGGCGGCATTTTTCGCGCAAGGCGGTCTGAATCAGACCTGTGCGCGGCCCGTGGCCGGGCTGCGGCTTCTTGACCGCCCGCTCGTGGCGCTCAATGCCCGTATTGAGGCCCTGACAGGGCGCCGGGTTTCCGAGGCCCTTCTGTTGCGAGGAGACCCGGAGATGGCGTTGGATTTCTCCAACGCGCCACGCCTCAGGATGGTTTTCATCTCGTATTTGCTGGTGCGGGCCGATTATTCCGGGGCGCTGCTCAGACGGATGCTGGAATGGCATGCACAGCGCGGGACCATCGTGCGGATATTGGTCAGTAGATTGATGATCTTGCGCCAGGACCGTGCGATGCTTGAGGCGATGGCCGCACGCTACCCTAATATCACCTTGCAATATTATGCCTGGAGCCGCGCGGGGTTCCCAACGCCCTCGGCAGTTCTGAACCGACTGCATCGGGTGCATCACATCAAGCTGTTTGCCACCTTGGCCGAGAACCCGGCGCGCTCGCGCGCCATTGTCGGGGGCAGAAATTTCTGGGATGGCTATTTCTTTGACGCCCCGTTCGACCTGAGCGCATTCCCGGATTTGCGGACCTATGAGGCGGATAGCAATCATGGGATGCTCTATCATTCGGTATACCGGGATTTCGAGGTCGAGATCGGCGGCGGGCCGGCGGTGGCCGACATCGTGGCGCAATTATCAGAATTCTGGCAACGAGATGAGCGAAGCCAGACAATGGAGAGGTTTTCGGTGAACGGCCCGCCACGTGGCGCGGTGCCAGAAGGGGTGATGCGCCATTTCGTTTCGCTGCCCTGGGCCGACGGCAAGGCGTTGGAGGCTTATTATGTGACCTTGATAGATGCTGCCCGGCGCGAGATCGTGTTGGTGACGCCATTTTTCTATCCACCACCGGACATCGCAGAGGCTCTGGAGCGGGCCAGGGCGCGGGGGGTTAAGGTGACATTGGTCTCGCGGCGCAACTCAAACGACCAGATGGGGGCAATCGTCGCGGCGCTGAACACGATCAGCATGGAGGAAATCGGCCAGGGAATGGAGATCTTTCGCTACACTTCGGATGTGGACGAATTGCATACCAAGCTCGTGTTGATTGACGACCGGCTGGCAATGGTGGTTTCGGTCAATCTGAACCGACGCTCGTTTTCCCATGACGGGGAAAATGGCATGGTGTTTCTTGACCACGCCATGGTTGGCCGCCTGAAGCGCACAATTGACGCCTACCTTGCCGCATCCAGCCGTTTCCACCCTGGGGCCGGCGAACAAAAGCTGCCGCTGGAGCGGATCATGGCGAATTTGCGTACAGTGTGGGAGTATTTCTGACCTTGAAGCGGTTCGCCGATTTTTCCCCGGTCGCTGTTCAGCACAGCCCGATTGGCGGGCCGATGCAATAATCCGGTGCAGCGGTGCCGCCGGGGCCAAGCCAGAAGCCGCCTGTTACCTTTTTGCCGATCGTGTACCACATTCCTGCGCCTGCCCCTGCTACGGCGCCAATGAGTGCACCAAATGGCCCACCGATCGATCCGCCCAGTCCCGCCCCGGCCGAGGCGCCCATGAATTCATTCCACATCAAATCCAGGTAAAAATCGAGTACGGCATTGGCGGCGCCTTTCAGCCATTTCCAAAAGCCCTGGGCGCTTTCACTTGGTGCCGGGCCGTTACCTGCCAGGTGACCCGCGCCAATCCCTGCATTTAGCTTGGCAACATCGAGGCGCAGTTTGCCGTTGGCCAGGCGTGAGAAACCGATTTGGGAATCCCCCCGCACCACTTGGGTTCTGGAGAAGTCAACGGATACCATCCCGGCAGATATGGTCTGCATCCCCTTGTTTATCTGTGCGGCGGAAAGGCCAAAGCCGGCGAGACTCAGCACCAGGCCGGGCAAGACGGCCTTGGCGAAAGTCGGATTCTTTGCTGTTAGTAATTTGCCGGCAATGCGATAGGATTGGCGCAAGTTTTCGCTGTGAAACATCCGGGCATATGACCGGGCATCAAAATCGGCGCCAAAACTGTTTTTGCCGGCTTTCATCGCCAACTCCTGGCCGCTCCTGCGATCTGTCAGTGCCAACAATTGCGCTTGCGCCTGCGAATACACGCGCGCATATTTTGACCTTTGAAACAGAAACCCGCGTGCAGCCTGCTCAAATCCATTCTTGCCAGCCCGGTTCAAAGCGTCGTGATTTTCGCTAATCATGGCGCTGACCGAAGGAGGGATGGTCACCACACTCCGTTCTTGCGCCATCCCCGCAAGGGGCCATGCAAGGGTTGCGGTTCCGGCCATGCTGGTGGCAATGAAATGACGTCGTGAGAGCATGAGAAATTCCTTTCAATTGGTATTCAGTATTAAAAGCTCACAAAGCTATTTTGAAAAACTAAAGCGTTTCGACATATTGTCGTGTCTCAACGACATGTCGAAACGCTTTAGTGACTTACCTAACAACTCAAGGCTACAGGAAAAATCCAGCACCACAAGTTTAAGTTGGGTCTGATGGGAAAATGGGCGGAAATCTTCAGGTCTTCTTTTTTGCCGGCGCTTTCTTTTTTGCGGTTGTTTTCTTGCGCGCAGGCTTTTTGCCCTTTTTCGCGGCGCGCTCGGCGATCAGTTCTACCGCCTTGTCCATGGTCACTTCTTCGGGCTTCATGTCCTTGGGAATGGTGGCGTTGATCTTGTCCCATTTCACATATGGCCCGTAACGGCCGTCCATGACATTGACCGGCCCGCCATGTTCCGGGTGTTCGCCCAACGCGAGCAGCGGTTTGGCCGCCTGACGCCCGCGCCCGGGGCCTTTGGCGATTTTTTCGGCCAGTACCTCGACCGCCCGATTCATGCCAATGGTGAACACCTCTTCAACATCCGGGATATTGGCGTAAATCTTCTGGTCCTTGCCGGCCTCGTCAACTTTGGTCCACATGACGTAAGGCCCGTAGCGGCCCAGGTTGGTATGAATGGTCCCGCCTTCGGGGTGGTCCCCGACGAAACGCGGAAGGCTTAACAGGGTTAACGCCTTTTCCATCGTCATTTCATCGGCTTGCCAGCCTTTCGGCAGGGAGGCGCGGTCGGGCTTTGGATTGTCGTCGGTGCGTTCGCCGCGCTGCACATAAGGGCCAAAACGACCGGATTTTAGCCAGATTTCATCTTCGCCATCAATGCCCAACAACTTGTCCGTGCCTTCGGCGCCCTCGCCGGCGATGGGGCGGGTGTAGCGGCATTCCGGGTAGCGCGAGCAGCCGACGAAACCGCCGGTGCGCGAGGATTTCAGATGCAGGTTGCCTTCGCCGCATTTCGGGCAGATGCGCGGGTCGGAGCCGTCCTCGCGCGGCGGGTAAAGCTGTGGCGCCAAGGCTTCGTCCAGCACGTCGAGCACCTGGGATATGCGAAGTTCGGAGGTTTCACCAATGGCGGCGGAGAAATCGCGCCAGAAACGGGCCAGAACCTCTTTGTAGTCAAGATCGCCGGCGGAAACCCGGTCCAGGTCTTCTTCAAGCTGGGCGGTAAATTCATAGCCAACATATTGGCGAAAGAAATTTAGCAGGAAGATGGTGACGATACGCCCTTTGTCTTCGGGGATCAGGCGGTTCTTCTCTTTGCGGACGTATTCGCGATCCTGGATCGTGGTGACGATCGAGGCATAGGTCGAGGGGCGGCCGATGCCCAGCTCTTCCATGCGTTTGACCAGGGTTGCCTCGGTGTAGCGCGGAGGCGGCTGGGTGAAATGCTGCTCGGGGCTGACCTTGCGTTTGTCGGTCTTTTCTCCCTCGGCGATTTGTGGGAGGCGCTTGTCATCGTCGTCTACGACGGCGTCATCGCGGCCCTCTTCGTAGACCCGCATGAAACCGTCAAACAGCACAACCTGGCCGGTGGCGCGCAGGGTGACCTGGGCGTCGGCGGAGGAGATATCGACCACCGTGCGTTCCATCCGCGCGCCTTCCATCTGGCTTGCGAGCGTGCGTTTCCAGATCAGGTCGTACAGCTTGCGCTGATCTGCTTCAAGGCGGCCCAGCGAGGCCGCATCGACGCTCATATCCGTCGGGCGAATTGCTTCGTGTGCCTCTTGGGCGTTCTTGGCTTTGTTTTTGTAAATTCGCGGTTTTGCAGGGACGTATTCTTTGCCATAGCGGCTGGAAATCTCGGATCGTGCGGCGTTGACCGCCTCGGGCGCCATGTCGATGCCGTCGGTCCGCATATAGGTGATATAGCCCGCCTCATAAAGGCGCTGAGCCGTAGACATGGTGGCGCGTGCGCCCATGCCGAATTTGCGGCTGGCCTCCTGCTGGAGGGTCGAGGTCATGAACGGCGGCGAAGGATTGCGCGAGGCCGGTTTCGCCTCGACGCTGGCCACCGAAAGGTCGCGGCTTTCCACAGCCTGCACCGCCATGCCGGCGGTCGCCTCGTCGCCAAGGTCGAATTTATCAAGCTTCTTGCCGGCGAAATGCGTCAGGCGCGCTTCGAATTGCTGACCGCGGGGCGTGGCCAGTTGTGCCTTGACGCTCCAGTATTCCCGGGCGTTGAAGGCTTCGATCTCCATCTCGCGTTCAACGATCAGCCGCAGGCAGACCGATTGCACCCGCCCGGCCGAGCGCGCGCCCGGCAGCTTGCGCCACAAAACCGGGCTGAGGTTGAAGCCAACCAGGTAATCCAGAGCGCGCCGGGCCAGATAGGCCTCGACCAGGGGGGCGTCGACCTGGCGGGGGTTTTTCATCGCTTCGGTCACGGCCGCTTTGGTGATGGCGTTGAACACCACGCGCGAAACCGGCGTGTCCTTTTTGATGGCGCGACGTTTGCGCAGGGCCTCTTCCAGATGCCAGGAAATCGCCTCTCCCTCGCGGTCGGGGTCGGTTGCGAGGATCAGTTCGTTGTCACTTTTCAGCGCGTCGGCGATGGCCTTGACATGTTTGCGTGAGTCAGTACCAATTTCCCATTTCATGGCGAAATCTGCTTCGGTGTCGACAGATCCGTCCTTTGGCGGCAGATCGCGCACATGGCCGTAAGACGCCAGGACAGTGTAGTTTTTTCCCAGATACTTGTTAATGGTTTTGGCCTTGGCCGGGCTTTCGACGACAACGACGGGCATGGGAATCCTTTCACGGGAAGGTGTCCGAAACGGGGCCACCATGGGGGCGTTAGATGTGTCGGGAAGGGGGGGCTTGTCAAGGCTGCGGGGCGAAAAGGCGCAAATGCCGCCCGCTTATTTGACCCCGGCGCCGCCCTCAGTATGGCTGGCCAGCGGAATTTCCTTTAGGAAAAGGGCAAAGAACAGCCCCATAAGGGCAAAGGCTGCCGACAGATAGAAAATAGGGTGAATGGCGTTGGTAATGGCGCTGGCGATCTTGTCCTGAACGAAAGCGGGCAGTGCGTGCAATTGCTCTGGCGAAAGGCGCATCCCTTCGCCCATGCCAGAGCCAGCGCCGTCAGCGCTCATCCGGGCGGTAAAAATGGCACCAAACAGTGCAATCGCCAGCGAGGCGCCGATTTGGCGGAACATCAGTCCAGCGGCTGTTGCCGCGCCCATCTGACTGCGTGGTACCGCGTTTTGCACCGAGGTGGTTATCACCGAAAAGATACACCCCAACCCAAGCCCGAATGTAGCAATCATTGCCGCAAACAGCCAGAAATGCGTGTCCGGCTGCAGGCGGGTCAGGAACAGGGCGCCAAGGGCGACCAGGCTCATGCCAAGGATTGGCATCAGCTTGTAACGTCCGGTGCGACGCATATATTGACCGCTCAACGCCGAGGTGGTGAGAATACCAAAGGTCATCGGCAACAGCATCAGGCCGGAATGGGTGGGCGTGGCTCCCCGGGCCAGCTGCAGATAAACCGGCAGGAAAGTGATGGAGCCAAACATCGCCGCGCCTGTAATGAAGGAAACGATCGCGGTGACGGTGAACACGTTCATGCGAAACAACGCCAGCGGCAGGATCGGCTCCGATGCGCGGCGCTCGACGATGATAAAGGCGAGTGTGCTGATCAGGGCAGTGACCGCCAGACCAGTGATTTCAGCGGATTCCCACGCGTAAGTGCGTCCGCCCAGCGAGGCGACAAGGGTGATCGAGGCCAACGCGATGGACAGGCTCGCCGCACCCGCCCAGTCGATCCGGTGTTGTTTGCGGTGTCCGGTCGGATGAAAGGAGATGGCGAAACCTGCTAATGCGGCCAGGCCCACGGGTAGGTTGACGAAAAAGATCCAGTGCCAGGACAAGTTATCGACGAACCAGCCGCCCATCAGCGGTCCGGCAATGGACGAGATTGAGAAAACTGCGGCGAACATGCCTTGGATCTTGCCGCGTTCCTTGGGCGGAACCACTTCGCCCACCACCGACAAGGCCAAAACAAACAACCCGCCGCCGCCCAACCCCTGCAAGGCGCGGGCGCTGATCAATTGGGTCATGCTGTTGGACAGGCCGCACAAGACCGAGCCACCGAGAAACAGCGCCACCGAGACGAAGACGGTGTTGCGCCGCCCATAAAGGTCGCCGAATTTTCCGTAAAGCGGTGCGACGATAGTGGCGGCCAGAATGTAGGCCGTCACCACCCAGCTCAAATGCTCAAGCCCGCCGAGGTCGGCGACGATGGTCGGCAGGGCGGTCGAGACGATGGTCTGATCCAGTGAAGCAAGCAACAACAACAGCCCGATCGAGGCAAGGACCAGAGTTACCGAGGTGACGCGGGGGGTGGGATGGGTGTTCATACCGCTTTTTGCCGAATTGGACCGGCCGGTGCAATACTGAAATGCCGCGGCTGCTGACAAAACGGGCGGTCCGGGCCGCCCGCCTTGTGTAGAATCCCGCTTTGCGTAGATAA